>JANNDN010000119.1:0-3581 GCA_031387795.1 Sphingomonas sp. | reverse complement strand
CGCGTTCATCGACGAAGGCGACGCATTCGCCGCGCCCTTCGTGGATCGCCCCGGGCCATTTAAAGATCGCGCCGAGCTTGAGGCCCGACAGATCGGTGTCGCCATGCTTGCCCTCGTCGATCACCATCCCGAACGAGGCGTGGCAATGGCCCTTGTCGGGCAGTCCGCCGAACTGGCAGTTGCAGCCATAGTCGCAGGTGCAATTGGCAAGCTCGCGTCCCTTCAGTTTCCAATAGGTCATCGCAATCTCCCGTGCCCCCGATCTTATAAGCGCGGGGCGGCCAAGTCGAGGCGATGCTTTGCAAGCGGCGCGGGTGCGGCTAGTCCTTCAGCGCATGAGCGCACCGCGGCTGGACAGCAAAGTCGACCTCCATAGCGACGAGGCCAAGGCGCGCGCCGCGCATAACCGCGCGCTCGCCGAGAAACTCCGCAGCGACGTCGCCGAGGCCGCGAAGGGTGGCACCGAAAAGCACCGCGAGCGCCATACGTCCCGCGGCAAGCTGCTCCCTCGCGAGCGCGTCGAGCGGCTGCTCGATCCGGGCTCGCCGTTCCTCGAAATCGGCCAGCTCGCTGCGGGCGATATGTACGAGGGCGAGGTGCCCGGCGCGGGGATGATCGCGGGCATCGGGCGAGTCTCGGGCCGGCAGGTAATGATCGTCTGCAACGACGCCACGGTGAAGGGCGGCACTTATTATCCGCTGACGGTGAAGAAGCATTTGCGCGCGCAGGAAATCGCGCTTGAGAACCGCCTACCGTGCATCTACCTCGTCGACTCCGGCGGCGCCAATTTGCCGCACCAGGCCGAGGTCTTCCCCGACCGCGACCATTTCGGGCGCATCTTCTTCAACCAGGCGCAAATGTCGTCGAAGGGCATCCCGCAAATCGCCTGCGTGATGGGCAGCTGCACCGCCGGCGGCGCTTATGTTCCCGCAATGAGCGACGAGAGCGTGATCGTGCGCGAACAGGGCACCATCTTCCTCGCCGGCCCGCCGCTGGTGAAGGCCGCAACGGGCGAGGAGATCAGCGCCGAGGAACTGGGCGGCGGTGACCTCCATGCGCGCAAGTCGGGCGTGGTCGATCATCTCGCGGAAGACGACGAACATGCGCTGACCATCGTCCGCGATATCGTCTCGACCCTGCCCGGGGATCGCGAGCCCGACATCGCCATGCGCGAGCCCCGCCCGCCCGCGTTCGACGCCGAGGAGCTTTACGCGATCATCCCCGAGGATGTCCGCGCACCCTATGACGTGCACGAAATCATCGCGCGGATCGTCGACGGCAGCGAGTTCCACGAGTTCAAGGCGCTGTACGGCAGCACTTTGGTGTGCGGCTTCGCGCACATTTGGGGCATGCCGGTCGCGATCCTCGCCAATAACGGCGTCCTGTTCTCCGAGAGCGCGGTCAAGGGCGCGCACTTCATCGAACTCGCCTGCCAGCGCCGCATTCCCCTGCTGTTCCTGCAGAACATTTCGGGGTTCATGGTCGGCGGCAAATATGAGGCGGAAGGCATCGCCAAGCACGGCGCCAAATTGGTCACCGCGGTCGCCACCGCCAGCGTGCCCAAGGTCACCGTCTTGATCGGCGGCAGCTTCGGCGCCGGCAATTACGGCATGGCCGGTCGCGCTTATTCACCGCGTTTCCTGTTCACCTGGCCCAACGCGCGGATCAGCGTGATGGGCGGCGAGCAGGCCGCATCCGTCCTCGCCACCGTCCACCGCGACGCCGCGAAATGGACCCCCAAACAAGCCGAAGCCTTCAAGCAACCGATCCGCGACGATTATGAAGCCCAGGGCAACCCGTGGCACGCGACCGCGCGGCTGTGGGACGACGGCATCATCGACCCGGCACAGACGCGGAATGTGCTGGGGCTAGCGTTCGCCGCCTGCCTCAATGCCCAGATCCCCGAGCAACCGCGCTTCGGCGTGTTCCGGATGTAGCTGTGGGTACTCCGCTACTTCTCCGCGCCTCCGCGTCTCCGCGTGAGATCCGATTTATTCGCGCGGAGACGCGGAGGCCGCTGAGGGTCTCCTCTCCGTCAGTGCCTTGCGCTGCCACCTCCCCGAGACAAGCTCGGGGAGGAATTCAGGAGGTCTGTCGATGAAGCTCCGCGTTTTCGCCCTCGCTCTGACCCTCGCTGCCTGCGGCAACCAGCCGGCGGGCAATGTGACGACCAATTCCGCGGTTTCCGACGGGCCAATGCCGGCGGGTGCGCCGCCGTTGCCGAAAGTGCCGCCGCTGACCAATTGCGTCCTGCCGAAACTCGATTTTCGGGCGGCGGCCAATCTTGGGTCCAAGGAGCAGTCACGGTTCTCCGAGAATTTCCGCGTCGCATTCTACAAGGCATGCGGTGAAAAGCTGTTCGCCGATGGACCGCTGATCGACGCAGAGTCGGCGAACAAATCGACCCTGTTCGTCCTCAACGCGCCCGAGGCCAACGTCACCTCGATCTATTTCAGTCCTTCCGCGGCGCCGCCCAACACCTTGATCGAAGCGCCGTTGGGAACGCCGCCGCAAATTCCCTCGGTCGATGACCTTCACGAGGCGATCTATTGCGCGGTCCGCGGAGCCACCCCGGAGGAGGAAGAGCGCGACGGCCGCTGCCTTCCCGACTGAGCCGCGCCTGACCCGGCCGTCGCTCTCTTCGCGGATCGTGCGCTTGATTCTCGTCGCTCTCTACCGGCTGCGCGGCTGGCGCATCGAGGGGGAGCTGCCACCGGCGAAGAAGTTCGTGCTGGTCGGCGCGCCGCACACATCGAACTGGGATTTTGCCTTGTTCCTGGGCGCGACCGACGCGCTCGGCATCCGCCCGAGCTACCTCGGCAAGCACAGCCTGTTCCGCTGGCCGATGCAGCGGTTCATGCTCGACATGGGCGGGATCCCGGTCGATCGCACCACGCGAGCGCATTATGTCGAGCAGGTGGTCGCGGAATTCGCGAACCGCGACGCGTTGGCGCTGGTGATCGCGCCCGAAGGCACAAGGCACAGCGACGGCCGGTGGAAATCCGGTTTCTATCATATCGCGTCCGGGGCGAAGGTGCCGATCGTCCTTGCGCGGATCGACCGGCCCCGGCGCATCATCCAGATCGGCCCGGCGATCCCGCCGTCGGGCGATTATCACGCGGACCTCGCGCGCATCGCCGATTTCTATCGCAGCGCGGACCCGAATGAGCTGCGCTTTGCGGAGATCGACCGCTTGGCACCGCTTTCCAAGTCGGGGCCTGTCGCGCTAGGCGGGCGCCGATGATCCAGTCCCTGCTCATCGCCAACCGCGGCGAAATCGCCTGCCGCATCATCCGCACGTGCCAGGCGATGGGGGTGCGCACGGTTGCGGTTTATTCGGACGCCGACGCCAAGGCGCTGCACGTGCGCATGGCCGACGAGGCGGTGCACATCGGGCCGTCGCCGGCGCGCGAGAGCTATCTGGTCGGCGAGAAGATCATTGCCGCGGCCAAGGCGACGGGCGCGGAGGCGATCCACCCGGGATATGGGTTCCTGAGCGAGAATGCCGAATTCGCGCAGGCGGTGATCGACGCGGGTCTGATCTGGGTCGGGCCGAAGCCGGACAGCATCCGCGCGATGGG
>JANNDN010000109.1:0-1733 GCA_031387795.1 Sphingomonas sp. | reverse complement strand
AGCGAAAAGAGGTTGCGGCTGTTGCCTTCGGGCAGGCCGATGTTGGCGAACGGGAAGCCGAACTTCTCACCGAGCAGCGAGGGCATGGTATTCTCGTTGCCGGCAAGCCCGAAGCCGTAGACGCTGCTCGGGCCCAGAACGAGGCCGTACCGCGGGTAGCGAAGCGTGTCGGCGACCCCCAGGGTCTTGCCCTTGAACACGCTGTGGCGGAAGCCCGCGCCGTCGGTGGAGAAGGATTCGCTGCGGGTGTTCGGGCCGTAAAAGAGGACGTCGCCGCGGTGCACCCAGCGGCGGTTGCGGACGAACTCCCGGACTTCGGGGCGGAGCCGCATGATCGATTCGTAACTGGCCATGGGCCGACCCTCTAATTGCGAAAAGGGGGTTGAGCCAGCCGGCGGGTCCGGTGCTCCTCGAGCGGCCGGCGGGACGCTGCCGCCGCGGGCGGAAGCGTCCCCTGTCCGGCCGATGGCGGACTTACTGGCGGACGGCGGCCTTGCGCTCGGCATCGCTGAGAACCCCGTCCTTGTTCGAGTCGGCGCGGTCGAACTGGGCGAGAACCGGAGCGCGATATTCGTCGGCGGTGACGCGCCCGTCCTTGTTCGAATCGAGCCGGGTGACCAGCGCCGCCCCGTTGGGGGCCGCGGCCGAGGCCGTCGGAGCCGCGGCCATGAACTCGGCCTTGCTCAGTGCGCCGTCCTTGTTGGTGTCGAGCCGGGTGAAGCCGGCCTCGTGCTGGGCGCGGCGCTGGGCGATCCGGCGCTGCTGCACTTTGCCTTCGGCCGCGGCCAGCTCGGCCGTAGAAAGCGTGCCGTCGCCATTCGTATCGACCGACTTGAAGTTGGCGTCGAGGCCCTTGGCGACATTGGCGCGGGTCGAGGGCTGCTGCGCCGCCGCGGCGGGCCGCGCCGCGCCGGGCTTGGCGGGCGTGGTTTGAGCGGCGGCGAGGGTTGGAGTGGTCGCCGCGACCGACAGCACGGCGGCGAGAGCGAAGATGGACGATTTGGACACTTGGGATTCCCCCTGGTTGAAGGCGAGGTTGAAGGACGTGACCGCCCGATAGCGATTCGCCCGGACAGTGTCGACCGTCGGCGGTGTCGCGAAAGCTTGCTTGCTCCGTGGTGAACAGCGCGAGAACCGCGATGAGGGCAGGCCGTGGCGAAGCAACATTGGAGCAAAGTCCAGCCGCCACGGAGCAAACAGCCGCGCAAACTGCCGTTTTCCTGATCCTCCCCTCGCGCGCGCGCGCGCGACGCTCGCGCGATCGGTAAAGGTCGCGTGGCGGACGACCCTGTGACGCAGTTGCAACACTCGGCGCCGTTAGCCGCGCAAATTGCAAAACCGATCAACTTCTCCGAGTTGCTTTTGCTCGCGACGGTGGTATCCAACAGTCACGAAGTCCTAGCTTTAGCTGGGGCCGACACGTGTATGCGACTCCGAAATATGGGGGTGTCGCAGTGGGGGCTCAGGCGGGAATAGGGCGGGAAATATCACCGCCGCGGTCGCGGGAAGACAGGGGAATAACATGAAGACGAACATCCGGCGTTTCGCCCTCCTCACTGGCGTTTCGGTTGCAGCCCTTGGGGTTTCCAACGTTACGGCGACAGCGGCGCTTGCGTCTCCACAGGGACTTTCGGATGGCGTCTATGACGGCGGAGCGACCCTCGGTTCGACGGTCGAGATTTGCGAGCTCGCGCTCAATCCGACAGGCACGACTCCCCCCTGCTTCTTCGGTG
>JANNDN010000079.1:0-9177 GCA_031387795.1 Sphingomonas sp. | reverse complement strand
GGCGTTGCCGCCCTGGCGATCACCGCCCCGGCCAGCGCTCAGCGCGACTCGCGCGGCAAGGATGATCGTCAAACGTCAGCCAAGCGTGATGGTGGTGGTGAACGCGTGCGGGCCGAGCGGCCACAGCGCACCGAAGTGCGGTCCGAGCGCCGCGAGCGACCTCAGGCGCAGGTCGAACGGCCGCAGCGTGCCGAGCGGATTGCTCAACGGGTCGAGCGCGTCGAACGTCCCCAGCGGGCCGACCGGATTGCTCAGCGCGTCGAGCGTTCGCAGCGTGTTGAGCGCCCGCAGCGCGCTGAGCGCATGGAACAGCGCGTTGAACGTCGCGCGCAGATCGAGCTTCCGGCTCGTGCCGCCCGCGTCGAAAAGCGCATCGAGCCTGCGCGAATCGAGCGCCAGGCTCAGCGGATCGACCGCCCGAACCGCGTTGAAAATCGGCTGACCGAGCGCCAGCAGGGCCGTGCCGACCGGATCGACCGGATCCAGGACCGGATGGCCGACCGTGCCGACGTTCGAATCGCCCGCGCCAGCGAGCGCGTGGCGTCTCGCGAACCCGCGATGGCCCGCCGACTCGACTCGTTCCGCAACGCATCGACGGTGTTCCCGATCGCCAATCGGGCGCGCGGCTCGGCGCTGATCGACGGGTGCCCGCCAGGCCTGTGGATGAAGAACAATGGCTGCATGCCTCCGGGCCAGGCGGCGAAGCTCATCGGCGCTCCGCTGGCGACCGCTTCGGGCATCATGACGCTCAACGTGTTGCCGCAGCAGATGCAATATTATTATCCGGACACGTCGGATTATTATTATCGCTACGGCGACGGCTATCTCTATCAGGTGGACCGCAGCGACGACCTCATCATGTCGCTCCTCCCGCTGATCGCGGGGGGCTACATTCCGGGCCAGTATCTGCCGAACTCGTACATGAACAGCTACGTGCCGTCCTATTACGGGCTCAACAGTTTCTACCCGGACTCGCAGTACGATTGTAACCGCTACGCCGACGGCGTCGTCTATCAGATCGACTGCGCGACGGGCATGATCCAGGGCGTCGTTCCACTCTATGGCAATGGCTATGGCGTGGGGCAGATACTGCCTTCGGCTTATGGCTATTACAATGTGCCGAGCCAGTATCGGTCGCTCTATTACGACAATGACGACTACGGCTATCGCTACGCGCCGGGAGCGATCTATCAGTACGACAATCGGTCGAACCTGATCACTTCGGTGGCCGCGCTGCTGACCCCGGGCTTCGGCATCGGACAGCCCCTGCCGGTCGGCTATGACGTTTACAACGTGCCTTACGGCTACCGTGACGATTATTACGATACGTCCGACAATTGGTATCGGTACAATAACGGGAACATCTATCAGATCGACCCGACGACCCAGCTGGTCACCGCGATCGTTGCGTCGATCCTGACCTGACCTCGGTCGTGCGCATAAGGCGGGTGGTCCGGAACTGACCGGGCCACCCGTTCATTTGACCATCGAAACAAGACGGAGAATTTTGGCATGACCAATAAGGTTTGGATCATCGGCGTTGGTGCCGCACTGCTCGGAACCGCCGCCTGCAGCAACCAAAGTGACGGCAATGCGCCGGCCGACGCCCAATCGAGCGAGGCCAAGGATCTGGCGGGCGACAAGACGATCGGCGCCGGCCTCGCGGCGGACAGCAAGTTCCTCGCCGCGGCCAAGAGTGCCGGGCTCGATCAGACGCTCGCGGGCCCCGGCCCCTATACTGTGTTCGTGCCCAGCGACGCCGCGCTGGCCGGAGCGCCTGGCGGCACGTTCGACGGTAAGCCAGCCAACCGCGCCAAGGTGACCGGCGCGCTGACCAACCTGATTCTCCCGGGGACGGTCATGGCCGAGGACATCGGCAAGGCGATCGACAGCGCCAAGGGCAAGGCGGTCCTTGCCACCATGGGCGGCGGTACGCTGACCGCGACCAAGGACGGCGCCGCCATCGTCCTCACCGACAGCGCCGGCAACAAGGCGACAGTGACCAAGGCGGACGACCGCTTCAGCAACGGCGTCGTCCACCACATCGACGGGCTGCTGATGCCAAGTGGTAGCGGCACGACCGTTGCCCAGCCCGGAACGAATGCTGGCCAGTAGGTCAAACTAGCTTGAAGCCATTGCAGGCGCGGAGCGATTGTCGTTCCGCGCCCCTTCTTTATCCCACTTCCGCCATTGCAACGGCTCGCTATAACGAAGTCCAATATTCGCGGGCGACAGGGATTTGCAATGAAAGCGACGATCGAACGGGCGACACTCCTGAAGGGTCTGAGCCACGTCCAGTCGGTGGTCGAGCGGCGCAACACGATCCCCATTCTTTCCAACGTCCTGCTCGAGGCGCAGGAGGGCGGCGCGCTGCGGCTGATGGCCACCGACCTCGATCTCCAGGTCGACGAAAGCGTCCCCGCCAATGTCGAGCAGGCGGGCGCGACCACCATCTCCGCGCACACCCTCTTCGACATCGTTCGCAAGCTTCCCGAAGGCAGCCAGGTCGAGATGAGCGCCGCCGACGGCAAGATGCAGGTCAATGCCGGCCGCTCGCGCTTCAACCTCTCGACGCTGCCGAGGGACGATTTCCCGGTCATTGCTGAGGGCGAACTGCCGACCCGCTTCGAGCTGCCCGCCGCGACCCTGCGCGAGATCATCGAGAAAACCCGCTTCGCCATTTCGAGCGAAGAGACGCGCTATTATCTGATGGGGATCTTCCTCCACGTCATCGACGAGCAATTGCGCGCCGCGGCGACCGACGGACACCGGCTTGCCCGGGTCACGCTCCCGCGTCCCGACGGCGCCGAGGGAATGCCCGACGTGATCATCCCGCGCAAAGCGATCAACGAACTCTATCGCCTGCTCGAGGAGCTCGAGGGGACGGTCGAGATCAGCCTGTCGCCGACCAAAGTCCGCTTCGGCCTCGGCAGCGCGGTGCTGACCAGCAAGCTGATCGACGGCACCTTCCCCGACTACAGCCGGGTGATCCCGACCGGGAACGACAAGCTGCTCAAGCTCGACCCCAAAAGCTTCAAGGCCGGGGTCGACCGGGTGTCGACCATCGCCAACGAAAAGACCCGCGCGGTCAAGATGACCGTCGACCGCGACAAGGTGACGTTGTCGGTGACCTCGCCCGAAAACGGCGTCGCGACCGAAGAAATCCCCGCCGATTACGGTTCGGACGGGCTCGAAATCGGCTTCAACGCCAAATATCTCCTCGACATCCTCGGCGAGATCGAGGGCGACAGCGTCGAGGTCCACCTCGCCGACGCCGCCGCGCCGACCCTGCTGCGCGAGAATGACAAGTCCAACGCGCTCTACGTGCTGATGCCGATGCGGGTGTGAGGCGGAGTTTTTAATCTGCCCACGCCGACTGTCGTCATCGCGAGCGCAACGAAGCGATCCGGATGGATTGCTTCGTCGCTCCGCTCCTCGCAATGACGAACCGTGCCGCTTTCCCGTCTCACCCTCACCGATTTCCGTAATCACGCCGAAGCGCTGATCGAGCTGGGGCCGGGGTTCGTCCTGCTGTCGGGACCCAATGGCGCGGGCAAGACCAACATTCTCGAGGCGGTGTCGCTGCTCGCGCCCGGGCGCGGGCTGCGGCGCTCGGCGCTCGGCGAGATGGCTCGCCGGGATGGGCCGGGCGGGTTTGCGGTCGCCTCCAGGCTCGCTGATTCCACTGAGGTCGGAACCGGCACCCAAGCAGAGGCGCCCGAGCGGCGGCAGGTCCGCATCAATGGCGCGGCGGCGTCGGTCAATTCGCTCTCGGAGCGTCTGTCAGTCCTGTGGCTGACGCCCGCCATGGACCGCTTGTTCGCCGGACCCGCCGGCGATCGGCGGCGCTTTCTCGATCGCCTGGCGCTCGCGCTCGAGCCCGGTCACGCCGCGCACTCGTCGCGCTACGAGGCGGCGATGCGCGCCCGCAACAAATTGCTCGCCGATTCGGCCACCGCGGACCCGCAATGGCTCTCCGCGCTCGAGGCGCAGATGGACGAGCATGGGGTGGCCATCGACGGCGCCCGGCGACGTACCGTCGCGGCGCTCGCTCAGGCGCTCGAAGCGGACGAGGGCAGCGACTTTCCCCGCGCCAGCCTGGCACTCGAGGGCGATGCGGAAGATCGCCTCGCCGCCCGCCTCGCCGACAGCCGCTTGCGCGATTCCGCCGCTGGCCGGGCGACCGTCGGCCCGCATCGGCAGGATCTGGCGGTCAGCTTCGCGCCCAAGGCGATCGCGGCCGGACAAAGCTCGACCGGCGAGCAGAAGGCGCTGTTGCTCGGCCTCGTGCTCGCCCATGCCCGGGTGGTCGAGGAGCGGCGTGGGGCATCGCCGATCCTCCTCCTCGACGAGGTCGCGGCCCATCTGGATCCAGACCGCCGCTCGGCCTTGTTCCGCCGGCTCGAAGGGCGCGGCCAGGTATGGATGACCGCGACCGAGGCGGCGCTGTTCGAGGGCATCGGCGAGGCCACATGGCTCGACATCCAACCGGGTCGAATCTCGGCGCGCTGAGGGCCGGGTGGACTTTCTTCACTTTATCTCTATATTGCACTGCAGCACGAGGCGCTTCCTACAAGCGGCGTGAACGGTCTCAACGCCAGGGACCCCATCAAAGGACTACTTTGATGGGAGCCCGTTGAGGACCCGGCCCGCGCCTCGACCGTTTTGCTTCCCAATTCACGCGGGGCGCTTTTTGACCCCCCCGAGCCGCGCCACCGTGCGGCCGTTTTCATATTGGATTTTTCATGTCTTTTCATAATCTCGGGCTGTCCAAGCCCTTGCTCGACGCGCTTGCGGCCAAGAATTACACCCAGGCGACGCCGATCCAGATGCAGGCCATTCCGACCGTCCTGACGGGCCGCGACCTGCTCGGCATCGCGCAGACCGGCACCGGCAAGACCGCGGCGTTCATGCTGCCGACGCTCGACCGCCTCGCCGCCGCGCGCAACATTCCCAAGCCCGGCCAGATCCGGATGCTGGTGCTCGCCCCGACCCGCGAGCTCGCTTCGCAGATCGCCGGCATGGCCGAAGCTTATGGCCGCTTCATGCATCTGTCGGTCGGGGTCATCTTCGGCGGTGTTCCCAACGGCAAGAGCCTGCGCACCGTCTCGCGCGGGCTCGACGTGCTCGTCGCTACCCCGGGACGCCTGCTCGACCTCATCGACCAGCGCGCGCTGAACCTGCGCGAGCTCGAGATCCTCGTCCTCGACGAAGCCGACCAGATGCTCGACCTCGGTTTCATCCACGCCTTGAAGCGGATCGTCGCTCTGGTCCCGCCCAAGCGCCAGACCCTGTTCTTCTCGGCCACCATGCCCAAAGCGATCAAGGAACTGGCCGACCGCTATCTGACCAACCCCGCGGAAGTCGCGGTGAACCCGGTGGCCAAGACCGCCGATCGGGTCGAGCAGAGCGTCGTCATGGTCAACCAGGCCGAAAAGACCGCGCTCCTCGCCAACCTGCTCCGCACCGACGATTTCGGCCGGACCCTGGTGTTCAGCCGGACCAAGCATGGCGCCGACAAAATGGTCCGCATGCTCGAAGCCGCGGGCATTCCCGCCGGCGCGATCCACGGCAACAAGAGCCAGGCTCAGCGCGAGCGCGCGCTGGCGCTGTTCCGCTCGGGCCAGATGCCGGTGCTTGTCGCGACCGACATTGCGGCGCGCGGGATCGACATCCCCAACGTCGGTCACGTCATCAATTACGCTCTGCCCGAGGTTGCCGAACAATATGTCCACCGCATCGGCCGCACCGCGCGCGCCGGCGCCGAAGGCAAAGCGATCGCATTTTGCAGCCACGAGGAGCGCAATCTGCTGCGCGATATCGAGCGGCTGACCCGGCTCAAGATCAATATCGATCCGCTGCCCAAGGACTTTGCCGCAACGGTCGAGGAAATGCGCCGGCTCAAGCCCGCACCGGTCGCTCGCGCGCAGCCCAAGCATCATGGCCGGCCCGCGACCAAGACCGACCGCCGCGCCGATGGCGAGCGCCGCCAGCACCGCAACGAGCGCGGCAATGGCGCCGACCGCAACGAGGGCTCGCGCTTTATCAAGCGTCCCGACGGAAGCCCGGCGCAGCGTCCCGAAGGGGACAAGGGCAAGCGTCCGTTCCGCGGACGCCGGCGCTTCTCGGGCAACGCCCGCGCCGCCTGAGGCGCGTCGAGGGCGCCGAGGTCCGCTTTCGATTGATTTCGGGGCCGCGCTGGGCCACCCCGTGATGGGGTGCGCGACAGCATGGCCATCCCGAATGGGGAGGCATGGTGCGTGAAGACTAAGGCGCCTTTCCCCGGTCAGGTTGATCGCCGCAGCGTCGTCGGCGGCCTCGCCGCCACCCTCCCCTTCGCACTGGCCGGCCGAGCGGAGAGCGCGCAAGTGATGCGCGCGGGTCCGCGGTTCGACCCCGAAGCGCTTCGACTTCTCCTTCGAACCGAAGCCGAGAGGGCCGGGACACGCGCAGTCATTTGCGGTGTCTGGTCGGGATCCTCGGAAATTCTCGTCGAAGCACTGGGCACTTCGACCCAAGGCGTGCCCGCGACGCCGGATATGCACTACCGCATCGGCGGCATCACCGAGACCTTCATGGTCACCTTGCTGTTCATGCTTGCGGATGAAAGGCGGATCGATCTCGACGCCAAGATTTCGCTCTGGTTTCCGACGCTACTGGCTGCCGATCAGGTGACTCCGCGGATGCTCGCCGCGAATACCGCCGGCTATCTCGACTACGTCAAGGACAAGGCGTGGCTCAAACGCCTACTCGCCAATCCCTTCGCACCGTTCAGCGACGTTGAGTTGATCCATTACGCGGTGCGCGGCGGTCGGATGAATTATGCCCCGCCGGGAAGCGGATGGGCCTATTCGCACACCGAATATGTGATCCTTGGGCAAGTCATCCAGCGCGCCACCGGCCAATCCATTCAATCGCTTTACGAACGCTATCTTCTCGGCCCGCTGCGACTACGCGACACTCGGCTTCCGCCCGATGCCGCGATCCAGCGTCCGGCGCTGCACGCATATATGCTCGATCGTGGCGGCTACGAAGATTCGACGAATTGGACTCCCTCCTGGGCCTATTCCTATGGAGGATTGACCTCGAGCGTCCGAGATCTCGGCCAGTGGGGCCGGATTTTCGGCAACGGCCGCCTTCTTTCGCGGCGATCCTTCAGGGAGATGATCAGTCCCGGAGCGGCCCGGCTCAAGGCCAATCCGCCGCCGGTCTATTTCGCTCACGGCTTCGTCGTCGCCAACGGCTGGTACGTCCAAAACCCCGATTTCAACGGTTACGCCGGCGCCTTCGCCTATAATCCCGCGCGCGACCTGACCATCGTCATCGTCTCCACCAAGAATGAGCGGCCCATCATCGATCCGGCTGCAATCCACATCCTGAAGACGATGGTTGCGAAAATTACGCCAGAATCACCGGTGAATTTCTAGCGGACGCATTCGTTGCGTTTCGCGCCGACTCACGCGTGTGCGCGTACGCACGCGCGTGACTTTCCACCGCAAATCCCTATATTCGGACTATGACAACCGACCCCGAGAATAACGGCAATAGCGACAGGAACACCGGCAGCTACGACGCCGAGAGCATCAAGGTCCTCAAGGGCCTCGATGCGGTGCGCAAGCGTCCCGGCATGTACATCGGCGACACCGATGACGGCTCGGGCCTCCACCACATGGTGTTCGAGGTGTCGGACAATGCCATCGACGAGGCGCTGGCGGGGCATTGCGACCGCATCCTCGTCACCCTCAACCCCGACGGCTCGGTCAGTGTCGAAGACAATGGCCGCGGCATCCCGACCGGAATCCACGCCGAGGAAGGCGTCAGCGCGGCCGAGGTCATCATGACCCAACTCCACGCCGGCGGTAAGTTCGACAACACTAATGACGACAATGCCTACAAGGTGTCGGGCGGGCTCCACGGGGTCGGCGTCAGCGTCGTCAACGCATTGAGCGAATGGCTCGACCTGACCATCTGGCGCGACGGCGAGGAGCATACCATGCGCTTCCGCCACGGCGATGCCGAAGCACCGCTCAAGGTCGTCGGCAAGGCCGGAGGCAAGAACGGGACCAAGGTCACCTTCCTGCCATCGGGAGACACCTTCAAGATCATGGATTTCGACTTCGACCGGCTCGAGCACCGCTTCCGCGAGCTGGCCTTCCTCAATTCGGGCGTGCGTATCGTCCTCGCCGACGCGCGCCACGACGAGCCCCGCGAAATCGAATTGTTCTACGAGGGCGGGATCGCGGCCTTCGTCAAATATCTCGACCGCGCCAAGACCCCGCTGGTGCCCGACCCGATCTCGGTCACCGGGCAGCGCGACGACGTCGGCATCGAGGTCGCGCTCGAATGGAATGATTCCTATTACGAGAACGTCCTGGCGTTCACCAATAACATCCCTCAGCGCGACGGTGGGACCCATCTCGCCGCGTTCCGCGCCGCGCTCACCCGCACGATCAACAATTATGCCGACAAGTCGGGGATTCTGAAGCGCGAAAAGATCAACCTCACCGGCGAGGACATGCGCGAGGGCCTGACCGCGATCGTCTCGGTCAAATTGCCCGACCCCAAGTTCGGCAGCCAGACCAAGGACAAACTGGTCAGCTCCGAGGTTCGCCAGCCATTGGAAAGCCTGATGGCCGACAAGCTCGCCGAATGGCTCGAGGAAAATCCCGCGCACGCCAAGACCATCATTCAAAAAGTGATCGATGCCGCTGCTGCCCGCGAAGCCGCACGCAAGGCCCGTGAGGCGAGCCGCAAGTCGGTCCTCGGCATCTCCTCATTGCCGGGCAAATTGCACGATTGCTCCGAACGCGATCCCGCCAAGTCCGAACTGTTCCTGGTCGAGGGCGACAGCGCCGGCGGCTCGGCCAAACAGGGCCGCGACAGCAAATATCAGGCGATCCTGCCCCTGAAGGGCAAGATCCTCAACGTCGAGCGCGCGCGCTTCGACAGGATGCTCGGCTCGAAGGAAATCGGGACGATGATCCAAGCGCTTGGCACCGGCATCGGCAGCGAGGAATTCAACCTCGAGAAGCTGCGCTATCACAAGATTGTGATCATGACCGACGCCGACGTCGACGGCGCGCATATCCGCACGCTCCTGCTGACCTTCTTCTACCGCCAGATGCCCGATTTGATCGAGGCCGGGCACCTCTTTATCGCCCAGCCACCACTCTACAA
>JANNDN010000293.1:0-11757 GCA_031387795.1 Sphingomonas sp. | reverse complement strand
TGACCGAGGCCCGCGGCCATATCCACAAGGTCGAGGGCGTGCGCACCATCGCTACCTTCCACCCGCGCCACCTCGTTCATCGACCGTTGGACAAGGCCTTGGCATGGAAGGATCTGTTGTTGTTGATGGAGGATGAGGCTTGAAGTCCCGGTTCGTCTTGCTCGCCGCGCTCGCTCTGCCATCCGCCGCCTTTGCCCAATCCCCGCCCGCTTCGGAACCCGCAGGCCCGGCGACCGGGGCGGTCGTTTATCCGCCACCGGTCCAGCCTGCCATTGGCCCCACGATCGTCGTCCCGCGCGACTGGAGCGAGCTGTTCGTCGCGCTCGACCGCGGCAATTGGACCTCGGTCCAGGCCGGGATCGCGACGCTTCCGCCAGGCCCGCTCACGGCGCTTGCCAAGGCCGAGCTCTACACCGCCAAAGGCTCGCCCCCGGTCGATCTCAACGCGCTGATGGCGCTGTTGACCGAAGCCCCCGAGCTGCCGCAGGCGGCGCAGCTGGCGGCGATGGCGGTGCGGCGCGGGGCGACCACCCAGCCGTCGTACTTCGTGCCCCGTCGAACCGTCGGGCTGGGATCGCCACCGGGCCGCTATCGCGCCGCTGCGGTGCGTGGCGACCCCGCCGCCGACCAGTTGCGCCCGATCCTCGACGATCTGGTCAAGGCCAATGACGCCCCGGGAGCGGAGGCGCAGCTATTGCTCTACGCGCCGAGCCTGACGGTCGAGGGCCGCGCCGAAGCGGGCCAGCGGATCGCCTTCATTTACTACATCCTCGGGCTCGATCTCGACGCGCGGCGGGTCGCCGAAACCTGGCGGCAGGGCGCGAGCGGTGAGTGGGCGGCGCAATCGGCGTGGGTTGCGGGCCTCGCCGCTTGGCGGATCGGCGATTATAATTTCTCGAGCCAAGCATTCCAGCAGGCCGCCCGGCTGTCGACCCAGCGCGAGCTTCGCGCCGGCGCTTATTATTGGGCGGCGCGTTCGGAGCAAGCGGCGGGCCGCCCGCGCTCGGTGACCCCGTTGTTGCGCTATGCCGCGACCTCGCCGGAAAGCTTTTACGGCCTGCTCGCGCTCGAGACTTTGGGCCTCAACACCAAACTCCCGCCGGAACCTTATGCGGGCTTCGATCCGCCGGTCGACCAGCTCCCCAACGTCCGCCGGGCGACCGAGCTGGTGCGCATGGGCCGGGCGAGCCTGGCGGAGGAACTGATCCGCCATCAGGCCAAAATCGGGCTCCCGGCCGAGCACCACGCGCTCATCCAGGTCGCCAAGCGGCTCGATCTCCCCGCTGCGCAATTATGGCTGTCGAACAACGGCCAGCCGGGGGCCCGCGCGGACGCGTCGGACCGCTATCCCAACCCGCGCTGGCAACCGCCGGGCGGGTGGCGGGTCGATCCCGCGCTCGCCTTCGGCCATGTCATTCAGGAAAGCTCGTTTCGGCGCGGCGCGATCAGCCCCGCGGGTGCGGTCGGGCTGATGCAGGTGCGCCCCGGCACCGCCGGCGATTTCGCGCGCGCCCGCGGCACCGCGATCGGTTCGCTCACCGACGTTCCGACCAACCTCGAATATGGCCAGAGCTTCATCGAGCTGATGCGCCGCAATGCCGGCACCGCGGGGCAGCTGCCGCGCGTCATCGCTTCCTACAACGCCGGTCCGGTACCGGTGTCGCGCTGGGCGGCGATCAACGACAAGGGCGATCCATCGCTGTGGATCGAGTCGATCCCTTATTGGGAAACCCGCTATTACGTGCCCGCGATCCTGCGCAACATGTGGGTTTATCAGGGGCTCAACGGCAAGGGCACGCCGACACTGACCGACATGGTTCAGCACCGCTGGCCGGCCTTTCCGAGCGGAACAACCACGCTCGCCCACTGAGATAAAAAGAGGGCCCGAACCGGCCAGGGGGGCAGCCGGTTCGGGCCCGAAGTCCGCCACTATTGCGGCGGTCTTAGTTGCCGCGTTCGCCGCTGGTCATCGGAGCGGGCGGCGGCGGTGGCGGCGGGGGCGCCGCGCACATGTCGGTCACCGCGATCACCGAACCGTCCGGGCAATTCTGCGTCGCCGGAGCAACCGCCATCGGTGGCGGCGGAGCCATTGGCGCGGCCGCCGGAATCGGCGCCTGGACGCCCGAGTTGAAGTTGTAGACCAGGCTGGCGAGCAGGCTGTGCGAGGCATATTTGCCCCGCGCTTCGGTCCCGAACTGCGCGCCGTTGATCGCGAAATCATCCTGGAAGTTGAGGTTTCCAGTCCGGAAATAGCGATATTTCACGCCAACATCGACGTTCGGGCTGATCGCGGTGCGAACGCCGGCGATCCCCTGAAGCGCCCAGGCGCTGTCCTTGTCCCCGCTATAGGAAACGCGCGCCCGTCCGGCGCCGCCGCCGACGTAAGCGCCGAGGGCCGGTCCGCCGAAGTCGAGCAAGGCATTACCCATCAATGAGGCGACACCGACTTTTCCGTTGACGTCGAAATCATCGTCGGTGACGGGCCTGCCCGCGAGACCGCCGACTGCGGTCAGCAACGGCGTGCTGACGTTCAGGCTCTTGAGGTTGGCGCGCTTGTACGCGGCCTCGCCCTCGAACCGGAACATGCCCATCTTGAAGCCGGCGATGGCGTCGACGTCATAACCCAGCTTGCTGCGCACCCGGTACGCATTGTCATAATCGACGCTGGTCGTGCCGTTGCTGAGGCGGATGTCATAATTGGTGGTTTGCGGGATGGTCAAGCCGCCCTCGATCCCGATGTAGGGACCGTCGACAGCAGCGAGGGCCGGCGTCGAGCAGACGGCGCCGAGCGCCGCGGTAGCCAGCAAATAGCGTTTCATTCGATTTTCCTTTGGACTTTACGTCCCCCTGTCGAGGCGGAGTTGCGGGGGTGATTGTGGCTCGCGGATGAACGGAATCGGCGGATTTCCGGGTTCCGTCGTCCCGTCCCGAATGCCCTTCGACTGACCCCGTAAAGCCGCGAGATATTTTCATCTCGTTCTTGTTCTGTTCTCGGTTGTGCAATAGTGTCGGCGCCATGCCAGTCGAATCGCGCAAGGGCCGCGGAGCCACCGCGAACACCATTCCAACCCGTTTCAACCTCACGGAGCGGGTGGTCGAGGGCGAGTGGCTCGACCAGGTCGAGGCGCTCGACGGCATCGCCCCGCGCCGGACCACGGTGACGATCGAGCATCCGCGCACGATCCTCACCCGCAATAGCTCGCCCGACATTGGTTTCGATCGTTCGATCAACGCCTATCGCGGGTGCGAGCACGGCTGCATCTATTGTTTCGCGCGCCCGACCCACGCGTACCATGACCTTTCGCCCGGGGTGGATTTCGAATCGCGGCTGTTCGCCAAGCCCAAAGCGGCGCAATTGCTCCACGCCGCGCTGTCGCGCCCCGGCTACGAATGCCACCCGATCGCGATGGGCACCAACACCGACCCCTATCAGCCGATCGAGGACCGCTTCCGGATCACCCGCTCGCTGATCGAATTGCTGCTCGAGACCCGCCACCCGTTCACCATCACCACCAAGTCCGACCGCGTGCTCCGCGACCTCGATCTGCTGAGCCAAGCAGCAGACCTTCGCCTGGCCTCAGTCGCGCTGTCGATCACCTCTCTCGACCCGGCCATCGCCCGTACCCTCGAACCGCGCGCGCCGCGTCCGGCCAAGCGCCTGGCCGCGATCAAGGCGCTCACTGCCGCCGGCGTCCCCTGCTACGTCGCCATCGCCCCGGTCGTGCCCCAGATCACCGATCACGAACTCGAACATATCGTCGAGGCCGCGGTCGCCGCGGGCGCCAAGGGCGGCTTCTATCTGCCGGTCCGCCTGCCGCACGAGGTCGCGCCGCTGTTCCGCGCCTGGCTCGACGAGCATTTCCCCGATCGCGCGGCCAAGGTCATGGCGACCATCGCCTCGCTTCGCGGTGGGCGCGACAACGATCCCGATTTCTTCAGCCGGATGCGCGGCCAAGGACCGTGGGCCGATCTCTTGCGCACCCGCTTCGAGAAAGCCGCGCATCGTTACGGTTTGCCCCAGGCCCGCTTCGAGCTTCGCACCGACCTCTTCCGCCCGCCCGAGGGCGCGCAAATGCGGCTTATCTAACCGTGGATTTTTCGTTACGGACCCAATTCGCATCGCGCGGCGTTGAGCGCGGCAAAAGGAGACCAATATGCGATTTCTGATCTCGAGCGCCGCCATTCTGCTGCTCGGCGCCTGCCAGGTGAGCAAGGACGACGCCAACGACAGCGTCAGCGTCACTTATAACAGCGACGTCGCCGAAAATACCGCCGCGGACATCGGCAACACCGCCGAAAATATCGCGACCGACATCGGCGACGACGTCAAGGCGACCGGCGAGAAGATCGACCAGCGCGTCGACGTCAATGCCGACGTCAAGGTCGACACCAACAGCCAGGACAATCAGTAGGGAAAAAATTGGTCGGGGAGACAGGATTCGAACCTGCGACCCTCTGCTCCCAAAGCAGATGCGCTACCAGGCTGCGCCACTCCCCGACACTGGTTCGGGCCAAAGCGATACTTTGGGCCCGGGGCAACACGAAAGTAGGAAGAAACCCTTCTTCCTCGATCAAAGTACCACTTTGATCGAAACCCTGGTGGGCCCGGCAGGACTCGAACCTGCAACCTAGCCGTTATGAGCGGCCGGCTCTACCATTGAGCTACAGGCCCGCCCGGTCCCTCGAGCCATAAGCAAAGCCGCGCCCCGCGCCAAGTCATGCGGCGCGGAACAGCAATGCGAAGTCGCGCTCGCCCGCGACCAGGCTGAGCCCCGCGACCCGCGCCAGCCCACGCGCCAGGCGCAGCGAGAAATTGCTCGATCCCACCCCGCCGGAGCCGGATTCGAGCTCGAACAGCCGGTCCTTGTCGATCGCCTGGAGCGCCGCAGGCCGCGACAGGGTAACCCGGCAGCGCTCGCCCGACCGGTCGACCGACAGGCGCAGCATCTCGCCTGCGCCGGCATGGTCGATCACCGCGCTCAGCATCGTCCGGATAACCCGCTCCGCCAGTGCTTGCGGAATCGCCGCCTCGACCCGGGCGGAGCCGCGCGCCAGCTCGACATCCGCGCCATGCTCGCGGGCCTTGACCCGAAGTTCAGGAAACAGGTCCGCAAGGGTTGCTCGGAGGTCGGTCCGCGCATCCCCGGGCCTGGTCGAAGCCAGCACCTTGGCGGCGAAGTCGAGATCGTCGATCGCGCCGAGCAACAGTCGCGACTGGGCGACGATATGCGCCGCCCGGTCGCGATAAGGCTGGTCGGCGGGGCCGAGATATTCACCGTCGATGATCTCGGCAAAGCCCATGATCGCGGTCAGCGGAGTCTTGATCTCGTGGACCAGCTCGCGCAGCGACGCGGGGTCGGCGATCACTGCGTTGCTCTCCGCGCCTTGCCCATCGCCCTCGCGGTCGCGGCGCGCGATTCCGCGATAGCCGGCGAAGCGGCCGTCGGCGGGCTCGAACGCGGGGATCCCGCTCATCAGCCATTCGCCGGCGACGCTGGCCTCCCCGGCGATGGCATAAATGCCGTCGCGGAACGGCGAGCGCATGGCGAAGGCGCGCGCGATCTCGTTCGTCGGTCCCTCGCCCGCGGTCGGCCGCTGAAGCGCGATGGAGCGGCCGATCAGGGCGCCTCGTGGCGCTCCTTCGACCCACTGGATGTCCCCGCTCGGGCCGCATTCCCAGCGAAAAAGCGACGGCGAGCCGTCGGCGCCGGCGCGATTGCGCGCCGCTTGGGCTTCGCGGCGAAGGCGGCGCCGGCGCTCGATCCCGGCGACGACATCGGCGAGCGAGCGGTTGGGCGGCTCGGGCTCGGCGTCAGGGGTTGGCGGCGGCGGCGGCGGCGGTTCGGGCGCCGCCACGCGATCAGTCTCGACCTCTACCGCGTCCGCCGCGACCGGCGGATGGATGGTCTCGATGAAGCGCCGGGTCTCCTCGTCCGCGATGTCCGCGAGGCGGCTCCATTGCTCCTGCTCGAGCGTCGCGGAGGCGAGGATGGGCGCGGAAACCGCTAGCGTATCGCGAGCAAAAATCTCGAGCAGTTCGAGGCGCATCGGCAGCGCCGCGACCGCGCGCGCGGCGGCGGCTCGCAACGGTTGCTCGACGAGGCTCGAATCCGCCGCGATCCGCTCGAGTGCGCGGGCGAGGACTGGCCCGCTTTCGCTAGTGCCGGAACGGGCGACGAGATCGACGAGCTGCCGCCAGCGCACCGCTTTGTCGCGACGCGTGCTTGCCGGTTGCTCGAGCACCGTCGTCAATCGGTCGTCGAATTGCACTGGAAAACCCAACTCCGCGGCGGAAGAACGCCAAGCACTACGCCGGTGTTAGGTTTTTGCTAAACAGTCCACATTTACCTGTCCCTTAACGAGACAGATCACTGGTCCCGCCCGACTACGCCATCTGCTTGACGTAGATCAGCCAATATTGAGCAATCGGCGCCTGCGCTCCCGCGACCGCTCCAAGCGCCGCCGTCGCGCCGGCTTTGTCGCCCGCCCGGGCGAGCGCCATGCCGAGGTGAAGGTCGGCAACGCCGGCGTCCACGCCGCCCTTGGCCTTGGCCGCGCGATAGAGCTCGGCCGCCTTGGCGTAATCGCCCAGCCCGAAATAGCGGTCGCCGACGCGCAGCATAGAAGCGCCGGTCTTGGCGTCCGCGGTTGCGGTGGCGAGATCCGCGGCAGTTGGCTTGGCCTTGCTCTTGAGGCCGACGATGACGTCTTTGATCAGCGGCGTCGAGGCGGTGAAGACGTTCTTGGCCAGGCCCTCGTCGATGACCGCCTGCGCCTCTCCGTAATTGCCCTGGTCGGCTGCCGCTGTGGAATAGAGGCTGTAGTGCGATGTGGTCGACATCGCGCCGGTCGCGCGCATCAGCCGCAACAGGTCGAGCGTGCCCGCGACGTCGGGCCGGTTGGCGTTCTGGTAGAGCGCGATCGTATTGCGCCAGCTGTCCGGGCCGGGATAGGCCGCGACCCAGGCCCGGCCGAGCTCGGCCGCGACCGGCAGCTTGGCATCGTTGGCGACGCTGACCGCGCGCTTGTAGATATTTTCGACCGGTTTCGCCCCCGCAGCGAGGGTGGCCGCGATCAGCTTCTGGAACTGCGGCACGGCTTCGGCCGGACGTCCTTGCGCGAACCGCGCCTCGCCGAGATTGCCGAGCAACGCCAGATTGGCCGGGTCCGCTGCCAGCCCCCGCTCGAACGCCGCTGCGGCCTCGGCATATTGCTTCTTTTCCGACAAGCCATTGCCATAAGCGAGATAGAGGTCGGCGACTTTGGTCCCCGGAAGAAAGGCCGAGCCCGCGATATCCGCGATCGCGGCCCCGGTGGCGCTGCTGTCATTGGCGGCAAGCGCGGCGGTCAGCTGGAGCTGGCCAATGATATAGAGATCTTCCTTGGTCTTCCCGGCGGCCTTGGCGGCGGCAAGCGCGGTCGCGATCGCCGCGGGATCGTTCGCTTTATAGGCTTTCTGAAGCGCGATGATCGGCTTCAGCGCCCCAGACGAAGGACGAACTTGCCCGGCCGCTGCCGCCGGTGCTCCAGCCGCGGGCGGCGCCTCGGGCGCAGGATCGGGCTTCCGGGCATAAGCGCTCTGGCTCAGTGCGGGCGCCGCGCTGGTTGCGAGCAGGCAAGCGAGAGCGATTGAAATCTTGTGCATGGTCAATGTCTCCATCGAGGCCCGAAGGCGCTTTCGTCAGCCGCCATAATCGTCCGCGCGCCGCGCGCCAAGGCCGATGCAGTGGCCCGCGTGAACCGCCATTGAACCCGCGGGCCATCATCGCGCGCGTAAGCGCACACGCGTGTACGCGTACGCGTGCGCGGGGTGGTCTTTGGCCGGTTGATGCCCTAGAGTCGCTGGCGAAGGGCGCGCTCCTCGCCGCCCCAGTTCGCGCAACCCATAGACACAGGAATTTTACTTGGCCACCGAACCGCCAGCCGACGACCTGAACGACCTCGAAGCACCCAATCGCGGCGAGCAGGAAATCGCCCCGATCTCGATCGTCGAGGAGATGAAGACCTCCTACCTCGATTATGCGATGAGCGTCATCGTCAGCCGCGCGTTGCCCGATGTCCGCGACGGTTTGAAGCCGGTCCACCGCCGTATTCTCTTCGCCTGCCAGGAAGCGGGCTATGTCGCCGGGCGGCCGTACCGCAAGTCGAGCCGCATCGTCGGTGACGTCATGGGTAAATATCACCCCCACGGCGACAGCGCGATCTACGACGCGCTCGCGCGGATGGTGCAGCCGTGGTCGATGCGCGTGCCCTTGATCGACGGCCAGGGCAATTTCGGCTCGATGGACCCCGATCCGGCCGCCGCGATGCGTTACACCGAGGCGCGGCTGGCCAAAGTCGCCAACTTCCTCCTCGGCGACATCGACAAGGACACCGTCAACTTCCAGCCCAATTACGACGCCAGCGAGAGCGAACCGCAGGTTCTGCCCGCGCGCTTCCCTAACCTGCTCGTCAACGGCGCCGGCGGCATCGCGGTCGGCATGGCGACCAACATCCCGCCGCACAATCTCGGCGAAGTCCTCGCCGCCTGCCGCGCCTTTATCGAGGATCCGGCGATCACCACCGAAGGGCTGATGGAGCATGTGCTCGGCCCCGACTTCCCGACCGCCCCGCTGATCCTTGGCACCGCCGGCATCCGCGCCGCTTATACCACCGGCCGCGGCTCGATCATGATGCGCAGCCGCGGCCATGTCGAGGAAGGCAAGAACGAGCGCCGCTCGATCGTCCTCACCGCAATCCCCTATCAGGTCGGCAAGTCCGGGCTGGTCGAGAAGATCGCCGAGGCCGCCAAGGACAAGCGCATCGAGGGCGTCAGCGACATCCGCGACGAATCCTCGCGCAAGGGCGTGCGCATCGTCATCGATCTGAAGCGCGACGCGACCCCCGACGTGGTGCTCAACCAATTGTGGCGGCACACCCCGGCGCAATCGTCGTTCCCCGCCAACATGCTCGCGATCCGCGGCGGTCGCCCCGAGACGCTGACTCTCCGCGACATCATCGAAAGCTTCGTCAAATTCCGCGAAGAAGTGATCACCCGCCGCTCGAAGTTCGAGCTCGCCAAGGCCCGCGACCGCGCCCATCTGCTGCTCGGGCTGGTCGTCGCGGTCACCAACCTCGACGAGGTGGTCAAGCTCATCCGCGGCTCCGCCAGCCCCGCCGTAGCGCGCGAGAAACTGCTCGCACGCGAATGGCCGGGCGAGGAAATCCGCCCCTACATCATGCTGGTCGAGGCGATCGAACCGCAAAAGGCCGGCGCCAAATATCGCCTCTCCGAAGCGCAGGTGAAGGCGATCCTCGAGCTTCGCCTCCACCGCCTGACCGCGCTCGGCCGCGACGAGATCGGCGGCGAGCTCGCCGGCCTCGCCAGCAGCATCGGCGAATTGCTCGAAATCCTCGGCAACCGCGCGCGCCTCTACGAAGTGATGCGCGAGGAGTTCGACGAGGTCGACGCCGAATTCGCGACCCCGCGCGTCAGCGATCTGATGCCCGCCGCCGACGGGATCGAGGACGAGGATCTGATCGAGCGCGAGGACATGGTCGTGACCGTGACCCTCGAAGGCTATATCAAGCGCACCCCGCTGGGCGTGTTCCGCGAGCAGAAGCGCGGCGGCAAGGGCCGCGCCGGAATGGCGACCAAAGACGAAGACGTCGTCGCCAATCTGTTCGTCACCTCGACCCACAATCCGGTGCTGTTCTTCTCCAACATCGGCCGCGTTTACCGGATGAAAGTGTGGCGCCTGCCCGAGGGCGGGCCCAACACCAAGGGCCGGCCGATGGTCAATCTGCTCCCGCTGGCCGAGGGCGAGACCATCTCGACCGTACTCCCGCTGCCCGAGGACGAAAGCGAATGGGGCGGGCTGCACATCATGTTCGCGACCGCGCGAGGGACCGTGCGCCGCAACGCCATGAGCGCCTTCACCAACATCCCCACCGCGGGCAAGATCGCGATGAAGTTCGGCTCGCCCGAAGACGGCGATGCCGACAGCGGCGACGATGACGATGCGAGCAACCTCGGCAGCCTCGACCGGCTGATCGGGGTCGAGCTGCTGACCGAGGAGGACGACGTCCTGCTCGCCACCCGCAGCGGCAAGGCGATCCGCTTCCGCTCGACCGACGTCCGCGAATTCCAGTCGCGCAATTCGATGGGCGTGCGCGGCATCCGCCTCAAGGACGACGACCAGGTCATCTCGATGTCGATCCTGCGCCGGGTCGGCACCAGCCAGGACGAGCGCGAGGCCTATCTGCGTAGCCCCCGCTGGCGTGACAATGACGGCTGCGACGGCCTGTCGGGCGACCGCTATGCCGAGATCGCGGACAAGGAACAGTTCCTGCTGACGATCACCGAAAATGGCTATGGCAAGCGCTCGTCGACCTACGAATATCGCCGCACCAACCGCGGCGGCCAGGGCATCATCAACATCGTCACCTCGGAGCGCAACGGCGGCGTCATCGCCAGCTTCCCGGTGTGCCCGGGCGAGCAATTGATGCTCGTCACCGACCAGGGCAAGGTCATCCGCACCACCGTCGGCGACATCCGCATCGCCGGGCGCAATACGCAGGGCGTGACCATCTTTAACGTCGCCCAGAACGAGCATGTCGTCAGCGTCGCCAAGATCGACGAGAGCGAGGAAGAAGAAGCCGAGCTCGGCGGCGACGACGAGCTCGCTCCCGACGACGGCGCCGACACCGGCGAGGAGGAGCTCGACAAGCCCGCCGATCCTTCGCCGGAGGAACCATCGGCTTGAGCGACGAACCGATGCGGCGCGCGACGAATGGCCGCAACCGCTCAGCTCGGCGGCGCGTTCGAGCCGCTGAACCGCCAAGGAGAGATTGAATGCCGCTTCCCAACAATGCGCTGGTGCTGGTTGCCGATGGCCGCAAGGCCTTGTTCTTCCGCAACCACGGCGACGAGAACCAGATCGATCTGAGGACCGAAGCGCATGAGGAACGCGACGACGCCGATTCGAAGGGCGAGCTGGCGACCGATGCCCCTGGGGTCACGCATCAGTCCGCGGGCTATGGCCGCTCGACTTACGAAGAGACCGACTTCAAGCAGCAGGAGGAGGATCGCTGGATCAAGGATGCCGCGGCCGACCTCAAGCGCCGCGCCCTCGCCAATGATTTCGACGCGCTCGCGATCATTGCCCCGCCCAAGGCGCTCGGCGTGATCAGGAAGGCGCTCCACAAAGAAGTCGAACGGCGCATCGTTTGCACCATCAACAAGGAAATGACCGATCGCCCGATCCCCGACATCGAGAAATTGATCATCGAGGAAACCCGCGCCGAGGAGCCGAGCGCGGTCTGACGCCCGCCTTCACTGTCGTTCGTGCTGAGCGAAGTCGAAGCGCGCCGCGCTTGCTCATAGTTTGACGCCCTTCGACAAGCTCAGGACGAACGAATAGAGACGCGGGCCATGACCCACGACCTCCACATCGTCGGCGGCGGGCTGGCCGGGGCCGAGGCCGCGTGGCAGGCGGCCGAGGCGGGCCTGACGGTCCGGCTCAGCGAGATGCGCGGCGATGTGGCGGGAGACACGACCCCCGCGCACGACAGCGACCGGCTCGCCGAAATGGTCTGCTCGAACAGCTTTCGTTCGGACGACGCCGAGAACAATGCGGTCGGGCTGATCCACCAGGAAATGCGGCGGCTGGGCTCGCTGATCATGGCCTGCGCGGACCAGCACCGGGTGCCCGCCGGCTCCGCGCTCGCGGTTGACCGCGAGGCCTTCGCCGGGGAGGTCACCGCGCGGATCGCGGC
>JANNDN010000072.1:0-4382 GCA_031387795.1 Sphingomonas sp. | reverse complement strand
CGGGGGCGGCGGGTCCGTGAGGCAGGTGCGTTCATCCCGCCGCTTCTTGAGATGGCGGGGCCGAAGTCAAGCGGCACTGGCTTTTGGCCGTCCGGTCTTTATGGGCATAAGGCAATGTCCAAGCGTCTCTCCGGCCCCGATTTCGCGCCGCTCGAGCAATTGTTCGCGGATGAACCGGACCGCCTGGCGCAGCTGAGTTTCGAGGCGTGCGGCCTCTATTTCGACTGGTCCAAGACCCATATCGACCGCGCCTGGATCGCCGTCATGCTCGCGCGGTCGAAAAAATGCGGGTTCGACGCCGCGCGCGAGGCCTTGTTCGCGGGCGGGATCGTCAATCCGAGCGAACAGCGGCCCGCGACCCATGTCGCCGAGCGGGGCACCGGGTCGAGCGAGGACGTCGACCTCGCCGCCAAACGACGCCTGCGGATGCGCGCCGTCGTCGACGCGATCGAGGCGGGTGCGTTCGGCGAGGTGTCCGCGATCCTCCACATCGGGATCGGTGGTTCGGTGCTTGGCCCCGCGCTGCTGGTCGACGCACTCGGGCGTGTTCCGGGCCAGTATCAGGCGCGCTTCCTGTCCAACGTCGATGGCTTGGCGTTTGAGGATTCGGCTCGCGGCCTCGACCCCGCTTCGACTTTGGTCGTCGCCGTCTCGAAGACCTTTACGACCAGCGAGACCCTGCTCAATCTCGACGCCGCGATCGGCTGGCTTCGCGCGGGCGGGGTCGACGACCCGCTCGGCCGGGTCATCGCCGTGACCGCCGCGCCCGAGGCCGCGGTCGAGGCGGGTGTCGACGACAGCCGGGTCCTGCTGTTCGACGCGGGCGTGGGCGGACGCTATTCGTTGATGAGCGCGGTCGGGCTCACCGCGGCAATCACGCTCGGCTGGGACGCCTTTGAGGCGCTGCTTGAGGGCGCAGGCGAAATGGACCGCCATTTCCGCTTCGCCAAGCCGGAGGCGAATATCCCGCTGCTCGCCGCCTCCGCCGATCGCCTCTATGTCGAAAAAGGCGGGTGTCAGACCCGCGCGGTCTTCGCATATGACGAGCGGCTCAGGTTGCTGATGCCCTACCTTCAGCAGCTGGAGATGGAATCGAACGGCAAGCGCGTCACCACCGACGGTCAGCCAGTGGCGCATCCGACCGCGCCGGTGACCTGGGGCGGGACCGGCACCGACGCGCAGCACGCGGTGTTCCAACTGCTCCACCAGGGCACGGTCCTGTTGCCGGTCGAGTTCGTCGCGGTCGCGGAGAGCGATGACCGCCAGGACCCCGAGCACCACCGCTTATTGCTGCTCAATGCCTTCGCCCAAAGCGCGGCGCTGATGCAGGGGCGGGCCAGCGAAGATCCGCAGCGCTCCTATCCCGGCAACCGGCCGTCGGCGACGATCCTGCTGGACCGCCTCGATTCGCGCACACTCGGCGCGCTGATCGCTTTTTACGAGCATCGGGTGTTCGCCAATGCGGTGCTGCTCGGGATCAACCCGTTCGACCAGTTCGGGGTCGAGCTTGGCAAGGATATTGCGCGCGGCCTGGCGGAGGGCGGCGGCGAACAGGAGCTTGATCCCTCGACCCGCGCGCTGATCGAGCGGGCGGGGGTCTGATGGCCGATTTTGACCTCATCGTCATTGGTGCCGGCTCCGGTGGGGTCCGCGCCGCGCGGATCGCTTCGGGGCATGGGGCGAAGGTCGCGATCGCCGAGGAATATCGGGTCGGCGGGACCTGCGTCATTCGCGGCTGCGTGCCCAAGAAATTGCTCGTCTATGGCGCGCATTTCGCCGAGGATCTGAACGATGCGGCGATGTTCGGCTGGGACGTGCCCAAGTCGCGGTTCGACTGGCCGGTGCTGCGCGACAATGTGCTCGCCGAGGTGACCCGGCTCGAGGGCGCGTATCGCGACACGCTGACCAATCATGAGGTGAAAATCCTGGGCGAGCGCGCGGTCCTCGCCGGGCCGGACAAGGTGCGGCTGGCGAGCGGGCGCGAGATCAGCGCGAGTACGATCCTGATCGCCACCGGAGCGCGTCCGGCCCTGCCCGAAATCGCCGGCATCGAGCACGCCATCACCTCGAACGAAGTATTCCACCTCGACCGGCTGCCCGAGCGAATCGTGATCGTCGGCGGAGGCTATATCGCCAACGAGTTCGCGGGCATCTTCCTCGAATTCGGCAGCAAGGTAACCCTGGTCAACCGCAGCGAGACCCTGCTCCGCCATTACGACCAGCAGATCGTCGACCGGCTGATCCAGATCTCGGTCAAAAAGGGCATCGACTTCCGCTTCAACGCCCAGATCGACCGGATCGAGAAGAAAGACGGGCGGCTGAGCGTCGCGATGACCGGCTGCGATGACCTCGAGGCCGACGCCGTGCTGTTCGCGACCGGTCGGGTGCCCAATGTCGAGGGGCTGGGGCTGGCGGAGGCCGGGGTCGAGCTCAACAGCAAAGGCGCGATCCGGGTCGACGCCGACAATCGCACCAGCGTCCCCTCGATCTACGCGGTCGGCGACGTTACCGACCGGGTCCAGCTGACTCCCGTGGCGATCCGCGAGGGCCATGCCTTTGCCGACACCGTCTTCGGCAAGACCCCGTGGCGGGTCGATTATTCGAGTGTTCCCTCCGCGGTATTCAGCCATCCCCCGCTCGCCGGGGTCGGCATGACCGAGGGCGAGGCACGCAACAAGCTGGGCAGCGTCAAAACTTTCACCTCGGACTTCCGCGCGATGAAGAACGTGCTCGCGGGGCGCAACGAGCGCTCACTTTATAAGCTGGTCGTCGATGGCACGACCGACGAGATTGTCGGCATTCATATGATTGGGCCCGACTCGCCCGAAATCCTCCAGGCGGCGGCAATCGCGGTCAAGGCCAAGCTCAAGAAGTCCGATTTCGACGCCACCATCGCGCTTCATCCGACGATGGCGGAGGAATTGGTGCTGATGCGCTAGGGCGTTAGTTGGACCGCGCGCCGCGGTCCTCGGAACCATCGCCCCGAACCAGATGCAACGCGCCCGCCTTGCCCGCCGAGACCGAAAAAGTGACGGTCGACGCGGGGTCGTTCACATAAGCGAACCGGTTGGGTCCGACCGCTATCAACAAACTGACCGGATTCTCGCCCCGGCGGATGGTCAGGCCCTCGCCTTCGACTTGGACCGTGCGTTCCCCATAGACGCCGGCGTAGGCCGACAGCGGCAGCGCTGGGGTTACCGGGAAAGCGACCGCATGATGGTAGGTTGCCCGTGCCAGCATCGACTCGCGATCCTCGGCAGGAGCAGCCGTCGCAAGCCGCCGCAGGACATGATCGAGCGCCGCATCTTGGGCCTTGTCGGCGGCGACCGCCATGGTCGGGGCGATGCCCTTGCCCTCCCAATCCCCGCCGGTTGCAGCGAGTACGGGCCTGCCCACGGACACGCTGATCACGAAACCGGTGCCGCCGTCGTAGAGATCGTTGCGAAAGGCGGCTCCGGCGGTGGTCTCTCCGATCACCTCGCCCAGCTTGAAGCCGGCGACATGACCGACGAATTCCTCGGCCGCGGACGCGGTGTGGCCGCTGGTAAGGACATAGAGCGGCTTACCGACCATCCGGTTGGGCACGGTGGCAAGGCTGGATCGACGATCGGGTTGCGGCCGGTTGCCCATGTAAAAGGTCACGATTGGGCGATTGGGCTCCATGAAATGGCTGATCAGATACTGGACCGCCAGCGGGCTTCCGCCGCCATTGGCGCGAAGGTCGATAATCGCGGCGTCGCCTTCCTTGAGGAAAGCCGCCATGGTGTCGATCGCGGCCGCGCTCTTCTGCCCGGTCCACACGAACCCGTCATAGGCGACGTAGCGGATGTTCCCCGGGATCATGCGCATCGTGATGATGCCGTGGTTGCGCATCTGGGCGTCGCGTTCCCACGCCGGGCCGCTACGGACCTCATCGTCCTGAGCGCCCTTGAGCCGTGCCGCCTGTGCCGGATTGAACGAAATGTTGAGATGCTTGTCACTTGCGGCGGTGGCGAGGTCAGCATTCACTCGCTCGACCAACTGCGCCGGGTCGGTCACGTCATAACGGCCCGCGGCCAGCCCTGCGGCCAGAGCGGAGTCGATAGCCGTTTTCTTGCCCGGAATTACATAGTTAGCCCCGACGCGTCGGCGGAGTTCCGCAACAACCGAGCGGGCATTGGCCACGGTGACGGAAGCGGCGCCCACTTGTTCCTGCGCGACAACAGGGCGAATGACCGACAACGAACTCGTCATCAGGGCCGCGGCGACAATCAGTGCGGACCTGCGCATCGAAATCTCCTCGTCGATTGCGCCGGACTAGAATCCTTTATTCGGCCGGGGCCAATCGTTTTGCGACAATCGGCACCGCGTTTCGACCAATCGACCGTCGGATGGGGGGTTTG
>JANNDN010000290.1:0-3900 GCA_031387795.1 Sphingomonas sp. | reverse complement strand
ATCGTCAACGCCGACAGCGCCCAGCTCTATCGCGATATTCCGATCCTCAGCGCGGCTCCGGACGAGACCGAGCGGAAGTCCGCCGAGCATCGGCTCTATGGCGTGCGGGATGGCGCGGAAGCGATGTCGGCGGCGGACTGGGCAGTGCTCGCCAAAGCTCAAATTGCCAACATCCACAAGGCAGGGCAATTTCCGATCCTGGTCGGCGGAACAGGACTTTATATCCGCACGCTGCTCGATGGCATCGCGCCGATTCCTGCCATCGATCCTGCGATCCGCTCGGACGTTAGGAACTCGGATGTGACCGACAATCTCGCCCGGCTGGCCAAGGCAAACCCCGATTCCGCCGCCAAGCTTGGCCCGAGGGACACGACGCGGATCGCGCGCGCTCTCGAAGTGGTGCTGTCGACCGGTCAGTCCCTCGCTTACTGGCACAACCTGCGCGAGGGCGGGATTGAGGGCGAAGTCGCGCTTTGGCCATTGATCCTCCTCCCCCCGCGCGACTGGCTGTACCAGCGCTGCGACGAGCGGTTCGCGGCGATGATCGAGGCCGGGGCGGTCGACGAGGTGCGCCGGCTGCTCGACCGCAACCTATCCCCCGCCCTGCCCGTGATGCGCGCGATCGGGGTCCGCGAGATCGCTGCTTTCATACGCGGCGAGTTGAACCGCGAGGACATGCTCGCCGCGGGCCAGCAAGCGACGCGCAACTACGCCAAGCGCCAATATACCTGGTTCGCGCACCAGCCGCCGAAGGAATGGCCGCGCTTCGAGGAAATTCCCGATCCCGTTCGGGCTGAGCTTGTCGAAGCCCTGTCTTTGCCTTTGCGTGGCGAAGAGTAGATGGACGGCCCTGCGACAAGCTCAGGGCGAACGGATTTGGATTTTTTGAGAGATACCGACATCGATCCCGGCGCGCTCGCGGGGAAGCGCGTCGCCATCGTCGGCTTCGGCAATCAGGGCCGGGCGCAAGCGCTCAACCTTCTCGACAGCGGCATCGACGTCGTCGTCGGGCTCCGCGGCGGGTCGGGGAGCGCGAGCGAGGCCGAGGCCAAGGGGCTGACCACTGCGCTGCTCGATGATGCGGTGGCCTCCGCCGACGTCGTCATGCTGCTCGCGCCCGACGAAATCCACGGCGCTTTGTACGCGGAGATCGAGCCGCACCTTCGCCATGGCGCGGCGCTCGGTTTCTCCCACGGCCTCTCGATCCGCTTCGGTTTCGTGACCCCGCGGCCCGACCTCGACGTCTTCCTGCTCGCGCCCAAAGGCCCCGGCACCGCGCTTCGCCAGCTCTACACCGAGGGCAAAGGGATGATCGCCTTGTGGGCGGTCGAGCAGGACACGACCGGAGGCGCCAGGGCCCTCGCCCTCGCTTATGGCCGCGCCATCGGCTGCGCCCGCGCGGGCCTGATCGCCTCGAGCTTCGCGGAAGAAGCAGAGGCCGATCTGTTCAACGAGCAGATGGTGGTGTGGGGCGGAGTTCCGGCGCTGTTGCAAGCGGGGTTCGAGACGCTCGTCGCGGGCGGGATCTCGCCCGAGATCGCGTATCTGGAGTGCGTCGGCGAATTGTCGCTGCTTGCCGGGCTGATCGAGGAGCGCGGCATCGCCGGCATGCGCGAGGCGATCAGCAGTACCGCCGAGCTTGGCGCGGTGCTTGGCGGACCCAAGGTCGCCGACCAGGCGCTCAAGGCGCGGATGGCGGCGGTTCTGGAAGAGGTTCGGGCGGGGAAATTCGCCGGAGCGCTGCGGCGCGAGGAGGAACAAGGCTATCCGGGGCTCGAGGAGGCGCGGGCCGCTGCGCACAAGCACCCTCTCGAAGCTGCCCGACGCCGGCTTGAGCGCGATCCCGACTAGCCTTTTACGGGCTGGAACAGCAGCGCCGCGACCACCGCGCCAAGCCCTGCCCCGGCCAGCTGGGCGACGATGAACATCGGGGCATCGGCGGGCGCGATCCCGGCGAAGCTGTCGCTGAGGCTGCGCACGACGGTGATTGCGGGATTGGCGAAGCTCGTCGACGAGGTGAACCAATAAGCCGCCATGATGTACAGCCCGACGCTCGCCGGCACCCACTGCGGCCGGTGGCGGACGGTTCCAATGATGGTGACGATCAGCCCGAAGGTGGCGATGAACTCGCCGGTCCATTGGCCGAGACCGGCGCGCGATTTGGTCGCCACCTGGAGGATCGGCTGGTCGAACATCAAATGCGCGGCCCAGGCGCCGAGCGCTCCGGCGGCGAGCTGGACGAGGATGTAGAAGCCCGCGTCGCTCCACCGCAGCTCGCGCCGCGCCGCGCTGACCAGGCTGACCGCGGGGTTCATGTGAGCACCCGAAATTGGGCCGAGCATGGTGATCAGCACGAACAGGATCGCGCCGGTCGCGAGCGTGTTGGCGAGCAACGCCACCGCGACATTCCCGCCCGCCAGGCTCTCGGCCATGATCCCCGACCCGATCACCGTCGCGAACAGGAAGAACGACCCCAGCCCCTCCGCCGCGAGCCGGCGGCCGAGCGGTGGCGGCTCAGGCGGAGGCATGCTGATCGGCGGATTGGCCGATGTCGCTCAAACGCTTCTGTAGGCTGAGCTCGTCGATGCTCTCGAGTGGCAGAGCGAGGAACAGCTGGATCCGTCGCTGGAGCGCGTAGAAAGCGGTCCGGAACGCCAGCTCCTGACCCGCGCCCTCGACTGCTGCGGGATCCTCGATCCCCCAATGCGCGGTCATCGGCTGGCCGGGCCAGACGGGGCACATTTCGCCCGCGGCATTGTCGCAGACGGTGAACACGAAATCGAGCGGCGGATCGCCCGCAGCGGCGAACTCGCTCCAGTCCTTCGAGCGGAAGTCGGCGGTCGCGAACCCGAGTTGTTCCAGCCACGCCAGAGCGGCCGGATGAACCTCGCCCTTGGGATGGCTGCCGGCTGAAAAGGCGCGGAAGCGGCCGGCGCAGTCCTTGTTCAGGATTGCCTCGGCGAGGATCGAGCGGGCGCTGTTCCCGGTGCACAGGAACAGGACGTTGAAGACGCGGCTGGTCATGCGGTTTTCCTTTGCGTGGGTTGCGCGGGGGCGTCGCAGGCCTCGCCCCCGCAACAATTGTCGCGGAGATAGTCGACGAGCCAGTTCATCTGCGCAAAGTCGGCGCGATAGATGATCGAGCGGCCCTTGCGTTCCTGGGCGATGAGGCCGGCGCGGCGGAGGTGGGCGAGATGGAAGGAAAGCGAGGAATTGGGGATTGCGAGCGAGTCCGCGATCGCCCCCGCGGCCATGCCCGACGGCCCAGCCTGAACGAGCAACCGGAACAACGCCAGTCGGTGCTCCTGCGCGAGCGAGGCTAACGCGGTGACGGCGTTGCTGGCGTGCATGGCTCGAACCCCCATTTCGATGATCATCGAAATAAATGCAAAGCCGCGGGGAGTCAAACATTGTTCGAGGATCGTCGAAACGTCTTCAGCGTCGTCCGAACAATTTCTCGATATCGCCGTGCGCGAGTTTGACCCAGGTCGGGCGGCCGTGGTTGCACTGGCCCGAGCGCGGGGTGACCTCCATTTCGCGGAGGAGGGCGTTCATCTCCGCGACCCCGAGCACTCGGCCGGCGCGGACAGAGCCGTGGCAGGCAATGGTGGCGGCGACGAGGTCGAGTTTGTCGCGCAACGATAGCGGGCCACCGAGCTCGGCGATTTCCGCAGCGAGGTCCGCGATCAGGCGGGGAATGTCGGTCTTGCCGAGCGCGGCGGGAATGCTGCGCACGAGGATGGTCGAGGGCCCGAACCGCTCGATCTCGAGCCCGAAGCCGGCGAGTTCGGCCGCGGCGCCCTCGATCCGGTCGCATTCGACCTCGTCGAGCTCAACCGTCTCGGGGATGAGCAAGGCCTGCGCCGCATTGCGCCCGCCTTCGCGCGCGCTGCGCATCCG
>JANNDN010000289.1:0-5144 GCA_031387795.1 Sphingomonas sp. | reverse complement strand
CCGGTGGTGACGATATCCTCGACCATCACGACCCGCGCGCCGCTGGGGATGCGGAAGCCGCGGCGAAGGCGAAACTCGCCTTCCTCGCGCTCGACGAACACCGCCGGGCAGCCGAGCGCCCGCGCCGTCTCATAGCCAGGGATGACCCCGCCCATCGCCGGCGAGACGATCAGGTCGACCGCTCCGAACGCCGCGCGGATCGCCTCGGCCAGAGCGCGGCACAAGCGCTCGGTGCGATCGGGATATTGGAACACCCGCATTTTCTGCAGGAAGACCGGCGAGTGGCGGCCCGAGGAGAGGATGAAATGGCCCTCGAGCAGCGCGTCGGACGCGCGGAACTCGTCGAGCACCTGGTCGCTGGTCATGGTCATGTCGCCCCCGCAATAGGGCGCTCGCCTCACCCCTTCAACACCCGCCCCGAAGCTTCAAGAAGATGCGCTTGAGGGAGCGGGAAGCCGCGCCTATAGAGGCCGCCAAATTGGTGCCGCCCGTCTGCGTCGCCAATCCCAACTTCGCGACCGGGGTGATGATGAAACTGATTGCATGGGCGATTGCTGCAGGCGCTGCGATGATGGTCCCGGCGGCCACCGCGGCGCAGTCCGGCGATCGACCGACGACCGAGGTGACGGCGCAGAACCCGGCCCAGGCCGAGCCCGATCCGGGTATCCCCGCCAGCGCCTCGCCCGAAGGTGCCGCAGCCAATCCGGAAGCAACCGCTCCGACCGCTCCCGAAGCGGCGCCGGTCCCCGGAACCACCGGCCACATGATCCCGACGCCCGGCATCGGCGTTCCCGATGGCCGCATGGGCATCCAGGACCAGGTCACCCCGCTCGGCCGCGAGGCGCAGGCGTTTCATGACAATTGGCTGCTGCTGCTGTGCGTGGTGATCAGCATCTTCGTGCTCGGGCTGCTGCTGTGGACGCTGATCCGCTACAATCGCCGGAGAAATCCGACGCCGTCGCGCAACAGCCACAATACCACGCTCGAAGTGGTCTGGACCCTGCTCCCGGTGCTGATCCTGGTGGCGATCGCGATTCCCTCGATCCGCCTGCTTGCCGAGCAATATTCGCCGCCCAAAGCCGATGTGACGATCAAGGTCACCGGGCATCAATGGTATTGGACCTATGAATACCCGGACATGGGGGTCAGTTTCGACAGCTATATGCTGAAGGAGGCCGGCGACCCGACGCTCCAGGCCGGTCAGCGCCCTCGCACCGACGCCGACGGGCCACCGCTGCTCGCGGTCGACCGCAGGATCGTCATCCCGCTTGGCAAGACGGTCAAGTTCCTGATCACCGCCGACGATGTCATCCATGCCTTCGCCGTCCCCGCCTTCTGGATCAAGCAGGATGCCAATCCGGGGCAGGTCCACGAAACCTGGGTCAACGTCGACCGCCGGGGCGTCTATTTCGGCCAGTGCAGCGAGCTGTGTGGAGCGCGCCACGCTTATATGCCGATCGCCGTCGAGGCGGTCCCACAGGCGGAGTTCGAGGCCTGGGTCGCGGGGCAGGGCGGCAAGATCGGCGGCGCGAAGCCTGCCGCCGCCATCGCAACGACTGCAGCGGCTCCCAATGCGGCCGCCGAGCCAGCGACCGCGGCAGTGGCGGTCAACCAGGCCGCAACGGCCCAGAATTAGTTCCAGACGGAAAAGATTTTAGAGATGAGCACCACCGCCAACGCCCTCCCCCTCAAGGCACAGGATGCCCACGGGCACGATTCGCACGCCGATCACAAGCCGGGGTTCTTCACCCGCTGGTTCATGTCCACCAACCACAAGGACATCGGCACGCTCTATCTGATCTTCGCGATTGTCGCGGGGATCATCGGCGGCGGCATTTCGGGGATCATGCGGTGGGAGTTGATGGAGCCTGGCATCCAGGTCTTGAACCAGGGCTGGCCGATCGGCGCGGGCACCGCGAAGTTCGACGAATGGACTCACCACTGGAACGTCCTGATCACCGCCCACGGGCTGATCATGGTGTTCTTCATGGTCATGCCGGCGATGATCGGCGGCTTTGGCAACTGGTTCGTGCCGCTGATGATCGGCGCGCCCGACATGGCCTTCCCGCGGATGAACAATATCAGCTTCTGGCTGCTGATCCCGGCGTTCGGGCTGTTGCTCGGCTCGACCTTCGTGTCGGGGGGCTCGGGCCTCGGCGCCGGCACCGGCTGGACCGTTTACGCGCCGCTGTCGACCTCAGGCTCGTCGGGGCCGGCGGTCGACATGGCGATCTTCTCCTTGCACCTTGCCGGCGCCAGTTCGATCCTCGGCGCGATCAACTTCATCACCACCATCTTCAATATGCGCGCGCCGGGGATGACGCTCCACAAGATGCCGCTGTTCGTATGGTCGGTGCTGGTCACCGCCTTCCTGCTGCTGCTCGCGCTGCCGGTGCTTGCCGGCGCGATCACGATGCTGCTCACCGATCGCAATTTTCAGACCACCTTTTTCGACGCCAGCGGCGGCGGTGATGTCGTGCTCTACCAGCATCTGTTCTGGTTTTTCGGCCACCCCGAGGTCTACATCATGATCCTGCCCGGCTTCGGGATCGTCAGCCAGATCGTCGCGACGTTCAGCCGCAAGCCGGTGTTCGGCTATCTCGGCATGGCCTACGCCATGGTCGCGATCGGGGTGATCGGCTTCATCGTCTGGGCGCACCACATGTTCACCAGCGGCATGAGCGTCGATGAAAAGATGTATTTCACCGCCGCGACGATGGTCATTGCGGTGCCCACGGGGGTCAAGATCTTCAGCTGGATCGCGACCATGTGGGGCGGTTCCATCAGCTTCGAGACGCCGATGCTGTGGGCGATCGGTTTCATCTTCCTGTTCACCGTCGGGGGCGTGACCGGGGTCGTGCTCGCCAATGGCGGGATCGATAATTACATGCACGACACCTACTACGTCGTCGCGCATTTCCACTATGTGCTGAGCCTCGGCGCGGTGTTCGCGATCTTCGGCGGCTTCTATTACTGGTTCCCGAAAATGAGCGGGAAGATGTACAATGAGACGCTCGGTAAATTGCACTTCTTCATCATGTTCATCGGCGTCAACATGGTCTTCTTCCCACAGCATTTCCTTGGGCTCGACGGAATGCCGCGGCGGATCCCAGACTACACGCCGGCGTTCGAATATTGGAACCAGATCTCGACCTACGGCTATATGGTGACGATCAGCGGGGTCGCGATCTTCTTCATCAACATCGCCTGGTCGATGGCCGCGGGCAAGAAGGCGCCGGACAATCCGTGGGGCGAGGGCGCGACGACCCTCGAATGGACACTTTCCAGCCCGCCGCCGTTCCACCAATTCTCGACCCTCCCCAAGATCGACTAGGGCAAGGCGCGGGATGATCGTCTGGCTGAGCGCGCTGGCGGCAGCGTCGGTTGCCGTCGCCGCTCCGGTGGAGGCGCCTAAGCCGGCGCCGGTCGTCGCTGCGGCGACCAAGCCCGAGCAACCCCGGCGCACCGGGCCGGACGCGTTCTTCTCGCCCACCGAAGTCGCGACCCGCGGGTCGGTCCGGATCGGCGGGCGCAACATCCCCTATCGCGCGGTCGCGGGGACGATCATCATACACGCCAAGGACTGGTCCGACACAGATTGGATCGAGGCGAACGCGGAAGCCGAGAAAGACGACGACGGGCCCAAGCCCGAAGCGTCGATGTTCTACGCCGCTTATTTCCGCGATGGCGTGCCCACCGCGAACCGGCCGATCACCTTTCTGTTCAACGGCGGTCCCGGATCGTCGAGCGTGTGGCTGCACATGGGCGCGTTCGGGCCAAAGCGGGTGGAAACCCGCGATCCGGGGCATACCACCGCGCCCTACAGCCTGGTGCCCAACGACAAGAGCCTGCTCGATGTCAGCGACCTCGTCTTCGTCGACGCGCCCGGCGCGGGGTTCAGCCGGATCGCCGGCAAGGGCAAGGAAAAGGCCTTCTTCGGGGTCGACCAGGACATCGACGCCTTCGCCCAGTTCATCACCATCTTCCTGTCGCAGAACCGGCGCTGGGGCTCGCCCAAATATGTGCTCGGCGAGAGCTACGGGACGATGCGCGGCGCCGGCCTCGCGCTCGCGCTCCAGAACCGCGATGTCGACTTGAACGGCCTCATCATGCTGTCCGACATCCTCAATTGGGACCTGGTGCCAGACGATCCCAAGCTCAACCCGTCGATCGACCTCGCTTATGTGGTCGCGCTTCCGACCTATGCGGCGACCGCTTGGTATCACAATCGCATCCAGCGGCCGGCGGGATCGCTGGAGGAGTATCTGGCCGAGGTCGAGCGCTTCGCCACGACCGATTATCTCGCCGCTCTGGTCAAGGGCAACGACCTTCCCGCTGACGAGCGCCAGCGCATGGCCGAGCAGCTGTCAGCCTACACCGGGCTGCCCGTGCCTTACCTCCTGAAGACCGACCTTCGGATCGCTTATGGCGCGTTTCAGCGCGAGCTGTTCGGAACCGCGGACCAGACCACCGGCACCCTCGACACCCGCTATGTCGGCGCGACCATCGACCCAATCGGCAAGATTGCCGATTATGATCCGCAAAGTGTCGCGCTCGGCGCGGCCTATGTCGGCGTCTATAATGATTATGTCCGGACCACGCTTCGCTATGGTGACGGGATCGAGTTCAAATCGGGTATCCCGATCTATGAAAGCTGGGATTATCGGCACAAGCCGCCGGGATCGTCGCGGGCGCTGATCGCGCTGCCCAACGTTCTTCCCGACCTCGCCGTCGTGATGAAGCAAAACCCGTCGATGAAGGTGATGGTCAATGGCGGCTATTACGATATTTCGACGCCCTATTTCGCGGGCAAGTTCGAGCTCCGCCATCTGCCCGTGCCGCTCGAGCTGCAGCGTAACATCGACTTTCATTATTACGAGGCGGGCCACATGATCTTTGCCCACCCGCCATCGTTCGCCGCGCTGCGTCAGAATATCGGGCGCTTCATCGAGACGTCGGCACCGCATTAAGGCGTGGCGGGAAGCCGCTCGGCCTTCACGATTTTCACTTCCGGCTCGAGCATCTGGCCCTTCATCACGCCGTCGCCCTTGGTCGCCGAGAGCGGCGAGGCGAAGATTTTCTTCACCACGTCCATCCCCTCGACCACCCGGCCGAACACCGCGAAGCCGCTGGCATCCCCTTGC
>JANNDN010000242.1:0-4807 GCA_031387795.1 Sphingomonas sp. | reverse complement strand
TTCGGCCTTGCCGTCGAACACCCCGATCGGGCCGACATGGTGGGTCCAGGAGGAGATGTCGGCCGATTTGTTCGATCGCGTGACGAGGCCGAGCGGGCGGACGGTCACCGGGCCGGCGGTGCCATTGACGGCGCTCTGGCGGACGCTGAACAGATAGCCATCATCGACCGCGATCCGGATCGAGTAGCGCATTCCATTGGGCAATTGCGTGGTCAGCGTGACCGGCTGGCCCGGAACGAGCGTCGTCTTGTCCGCGGTCCAGACGGTGTCGAGTGTCGGGACCCATCCCGCCGGACCGACCCAGCCGAACGAGGCGGCGACCGAATTGCGCGCACCAAGCGGCGACAGCAGCCGCACCGGCGGAGTGCGTTCGTCGAGCGCGTTGCGATGGCTTTCGAGCGTGAGATCGTCGATCTGCGCGCCCTTGAGGTTGATCGAGCCCTTGAGATTGGGCGTGTCGATTTTGACCCGCGGAGTGGCGGCGAGAACCGTCGCGCGGGTCCGCATCTGCACGGGTGCGGCGGCGGCGGGTGCTGGTCCGCCCGCTTGCGGCACGATCGGAGCCGAAGGGGCCGCGGATTGCGTCGCTGGCGCGGACACCTTGGGCGCGGGCTTGGGCGCGGGGAAAAACTGCTCGCTGACGAAGCTCCAGCCCAACAGGACGAGCATCGACAGCATCACCGCGATCAGCAGGTTTTTATTATCGCTCAACGATCTTTCCTCATTGCACCGACTGGCTTTACGGGGACGGGGTCGGGGCCGTGGCCGCCCCAGGGGTTGCAACGAAGGATGCGCTTGGCTGCCATCCACCCGCCGCGCAAGGCCCCATAGCGCTGGATGGCGGTGATCGCATAGGCCGAGCAGCTCGGCTGATAGCGGCAGCTCGGCGGAAGCACCTTGCTCGGACCCTGCTGCCAGCCGCGCGCGAGCCAGATCATGGCCTTGGCGATCATCGCGAGCGGGCCCGGTCGAGCGCGCCGCCGAGATCGCTGCGAAGCACGGCGAAGTCGCGCTCGATCCCGCCCGAGCGGCCGATCATGACATGGTCGGCGCCGGATATTCCGCCGCTTGCGATCAGTTCGCGGGCGAGGGCGCGGAAGCGGCGCTTCATCCGGTTGCGGACGACCGCTCCGCCGATTTTCTTGGTGACGGTAAAGCCGACCCGCATCGCGGGGTCGTCATCCTGGCGATTGCGAACGAGCAGAACGAAGCCCGGAGTCGCGACCCGCTTGCCCGAATTGGCGGCAAGGAAGTCGGCGCGCTTGCGCAGCGTGACTAGGCGCTGAGCTTCTTGCGGCCGCGGGCGCGGCGGGCGTTCAGGATCTTGCGGCCGCCGACCGTCGCGCTGCGGTGACGGAAGCCGTGGCGCCGCGCGCGGACCAGATTGCTCGGTTGAAAGGTGCGCTTCATCGCTCATGCCTCAAATATCAAAATGAAAAGGGCTGCCGAACCGGGCAGCCGCTGTTGGTCGCGCCGATAGCTGCGGAGGGGCCTGAAGTCAATTGGGGGAGGCGTCCGGGGCAAGTTCGGCGGCTTCCTTCTCGGCTTTTTTCGCGGCCACCTTACGCTTCGCGGCGTCGCGCCTCAGCCCCCAGTCGATCCATTTGCCCGCGCGAGGTTGCCAGCGCTTGATCCGCACATAGTGGCGCTTGGCCCAGATGCTGCTCTTGAGGATGAAGGCGAGACCCGGCGCAATCAGGAAAATCCCGCCCGGGCCGGGCAGGGGCGAAAGGGCCATGCCGCCGAGGATCAGCAGGATTCCGAGGGCGAACAGGCTCCAGTTCACCTTGGGGAGGTTGAAGAACCGCTGCCAGTCGAACCGTTTCGCCATGGGCCCCATGTGGTTGCATCGAGCGAATCGCGCAAGGCTTGCGGACACCATGACCGAGGGTCTAGCTTCGCCGCGCCGAGCCAGGGGGACCTCTGAACATCCAATGTTGCGTGGGGGGCGGGGCTTGATGGCCGCTACCGTCGCCACTGTCGCCTATCTCGGGCTCGAAGCGCGGGCGGTCGAGGTCCAGGTCCAGCTCGCCGCCGGCCTTCCCGCCTTCGTCATCGTCGGACTGCCCGATAAAGCGGTCGCGGAAAGCCGTGAGCGCGTGCGCGCCGCTTTGTCGGCGATCGGGCTCGCGCTCCCGCCCAAACGGATCACGGTCAATCTTTCGCCCGCCGATTTGCCCAAGGAAGGCTCGCATTTCGACTTGCCCATCGCGCTCGGACTGCTTGCCTCGCTGGGGGCGGCGGACCGCGAATCGCTCGCCGATTATGTCGTGGTCGGTGAATTGAGCCTCGACGGGCGGATCGCGCCGTCTCCCGGCGTACTGCTCGCCGCGCTCCACGCTTCATCGCTCGACAAGGGGCTGATCTGTCCCGCGGTCCAGGGGGCGGAGGCGGCCTGGGCGGGCGAGCTAGACGTCATCGCCGCGCCCGATCTGCTCGCGCTCCTTGCCCACCTCAAGGGCACCGCGCTGGTCCCCAAGCCAGTCGCGGTCGAGGTCGAGAGTCCGGTCGGGGGACCCGACCTAAGCCAGGTCAAAGGACAGGAGGTCGCCAAGCGGGCGCTCGAAATCGCCGCCGCGGGGGGTCACAATCTGCTGATGAGCGGACCGCCGGGCGCGGGCAAATCGCTGCTCGCCGCTTGTTTGCCGGGGATTTTGCCGCCGCTCGAGCCGTCGGAAGCGCTCGAGGTGTCGATGGTAGCTTCGGTCGCGGGGGAACTGAGCGACGGGCGCATTCGTCGTCGGCGCCCGTTCCGGGCCCCGCACCACAGCGCCTCAATGCCGGCGCTGGTCGGCGGCGGGCTCAAGGTCCGGCCCGGCGAGATCAGCCTCGCGCATCTCGGCGTGTTGTTCCTCGACGAACTTCCCGAATTTCAGCGCCAGGTGCTCGATTCGCTCCGCCAGCCGCTCGAGACCGGTCAGGTCAGCGTGGCGCGCGCCAACAGCCATGTGACCTTCCCGGCGCGGGTCCAGCTGATTGCCGCGATGAACCCGTGCCGGTGTGGCCACCTCGGCGATCCGGCGCTGGCGTGCAGCCGGGCACCGCGCTGCGCCGCCGATTATCAGGCCAAAGTGTCTGGCCCGCTGCTCGACCGCATCGACCTCCACGTCGAGGTCGCGGGCGTGTCCGCCGCCGACCTGACGCTCCCGCCTCCCGCGGAGGGCAGCGCCGAAGTCGCGAGCCGGGTTGCCGCTGCGCGCTCGACGCAGGCGCGGCGCTTCAACGGGTCAGGGGTGCGTACCAACGCCGAGGCGGACGGCGAGCTGCTCGACCGCATCGCCACTCCGGACGAGCCGGGACGCAAGCTGCTCGCCGACGCCGCGGCGGCGATGCGCTTGTCCGCGCGCGGCTTCCATCGCGTGCTCCGCGTCGCTCGCACCATCGCCGACCTCGCCGGCGCGGAGACGGTCGGGCGCATCCACATCGCCGAAGCGCTAAGTTATCGTCGCTCGGCGCCACGCAACTGAATAGTACCGCGGCTGGCGCATCGGCCCACGCGGCGGTAAGGGCGCGGGCCAGTCAGCGGGACCATCGTGGCTTATACCGTCAAGGAAATCTTCAGGACGCTGCAAGGCGAGGGGCGCCATGCCGGGCGACCGGCGGTGTTCTGTCGCTTCGCAGGCTGCAATTTGTGGTCGGGCCGCGAGCGTGACCGCGAGAACGCCATCTGCACCTTCTGCGATACCGATTTCGTCGGCACTTCGGGGCCGGGAGGCGGGCGGTTCGAAGCAGCGGAAGCCCTCGCGGATGCAATCGCGCTGGCATGGGGTGAGGGAAGCGACGATTGCTTCGTCGTCCTTACCGGCGGCGAGCCTTTGCTCCAGGTCGACGAGGCGCTGACCCGCGCTCTGCACGACCGTCAATTCGAGATTGCGATCGAGACCAATGGAACGATTCGCGCCGTGCCGGGCCTCGACTGGCTGTGCGTCAGCCCCAAGGCGGGTGCGCCTTTGCAGCAGACTTCGGGCGACGAGCTCAAGCTGGTCTATCCGCAGGCGGAACTGCTCCCTGATGCGGTGAGCGGCCTCGCCTTCGACCATTTCCTGCTGCAGCCGATGGACGGGCCCGAGCTCGCCGCCAATACCGCGGCCGCGATTGCTTATTGTCTCGACCACCCCAAATGGCGGCTCAGCCTTCAGACCCATAAATTGATCGGCATTCCCTGATGTACGAACTGGCCAAGCAATTCCGCTTCGAGGCGGCGCATACGCTGAGGCGCGCGGTGGAGACAGAGTCGAGCCGCCGCATCCACGGCCATTCCTATCGCGCCGAAGTGGTGGTCGCGGGTGAGCCCGACCCCGACAGCGGGATGGTGATGGACCTGGGCCTGCTCGAGCGGGCGATCGACGGAGCGCGCGCGGTCCTCGATCATCAATTCCTCGACGACGTCCCCGACCTCGGTCCCGCGACGATCGAGAACCTTGCCGCCTGGATCTGGCGCAAGCTTGCTCCCTCCTGCCTGGGCCTCGCGCGGGTTACCGTCTATCGCGACAGCAGCGGGGATTCCTGTACTTTCCTGGGGTCCGGAGCGGCAGGACCGTAAATCGGTTTCGGCAAAAAGACTGGCTTCGGGCGGCGCGCGCGATATGGTCCGCGCACCTAACAAGGGGGGAAAACATGACACCAGTCGATTGGGCCAAGCGCCCGCTGCAGAAGTATGCCGATTTCTCGGGCCGCGCGCCGCGACCGGAATATTGGTGGTTCATCCTTGCCCAGGTCGTGGTGTTGCTCGTGGCCATGCTGCTCGATTCGGTTCTCGGTACCGGCTTTGGCGAAAGCGGCTACGGCTTCATTTACATGATTACGG
>JANNDN010000232.1:0-25995 GCA_031387795.1 Sphingomonas sp. | reverse complement strand
CGATGCTGCCTTCAGGGTCATACACATTCTCGTATCAGGCGCGGGAATCGGGTCCGGACCCGGTGGTGCTCCGCTGGCAAATGCGCTGCTCGGGATCGGCCCAGACCCAGGTTGCTGAAGCACGGCTGGCGGCACGTCAGGGGTGGCATCGCTACACCGCTACCTTCGATGTCCCGTTGCAGGACTGTCTGATCCAGAGACTGGCGTTGCGGCGCATTCAGTCTACCGACCGAAGCGAAACTTGGCTGGATCGTATTAGCTTGACGTCGAATTAGCGTTAACATTTTTTAAAAGTTCCTTGGATAACAAGGGGCAAGGTAGTAGACTGGCGTCGAGTGTCGTTGGGGTGACCGTCATGAGATTCGTAACGCTGGCGTTAGTATTGCTGTGTTTGGCTGCCTGCGCGGAGGGTCCTAAAGTGGCATCGACGATGCCCACCGGGGCAGCGGCCTATAACGTGATACCCGCGGCAACGACGACGCCGATCGATCTCAGTGTTTACAAAATTGGGTCGCTCGATACTCTCGATGTGACGGTTTTTCAGGAGCCCGAGTTGTCGACCAAAGCCATCCAGGTCGACGCGTCCGGCCTGATCGCGCTTCCCTTGGTGGGCAGCGTACAGGCGCGGGGCAAGACGGCGCTAGAGCTTTCCGGCGAACTGGAAAAACTGTTTGGCGCGCGATACCTCAAAAACCCGCAAGTCACTGTGACAGTCGCGAGCTCGGTTTCTCAGAAAGTCTCGATCCAGGGAGAGGTTGCCGAACCTGGCGTGTATCAGGTCAGCGGCCCGACCACGCTGCTCGAGGTCATCTCCATGGCCAAGGGCGAAACCGACGTCGCCAAGCTTAACGAGGTTGTCGTCTTCAGGAATATGGACGGACAAAGAATGGGCGCCGTGTTCGATGTGGCGAGCATCCGTCGCGGACAGGCCGACGATCCCTTGATGCAAGGGAATGACCTAGTTGTAGTCGGTTATTCGAGCGCGCGCCGGTTCTGGTTGAACGTCGTTCGTGCTTCACCGATCCTGGGCGTCTTCACGCGCATCGTCACCCCGATCGTGCCTTAAGCCACACCAGGAGCGTTCCAATGAACTATAGCCAATATGGTGTCGCGGGTCTCGAACACGGTAGACTTCCCGCGGTGATCGACAGCGATGCCACGCTCATCCCCGAATTCAATTACGCCAACCCTCAGGATGAGGGGATCGACGTGGTCAAGATTTGGGCCGCGATTTGGCGCAATCGGTTGATAATCCTGACGATCGTCGGGGTCAGTCTGGCACTTGGCGTGCTCAGCCTGTTCCTGTCCGATCCGATCTATCGAGCCACGGCCAGCATTGAGATCAACAATCAGCCGATCAAGGTTCTCGGAACGGAGGAGTTTCAGCAGGCCGGCGGTGGACAGGAAACCGATCGGCTGTTGCAGACGCAGCTGGACATCCTCCGGAGCACCGCACTGGCGGAGCGCGTGGTGGACGATCTCGGCCTTGCTTCCGAGGACCAGGTCACCAGTCCGAGAAGCAACCCAGTCTCACCGCGGGTTCGGCGTCAGCAGATCATCGAACAGCTCAGGGGCGGTTTGGTGGTGGAGCTTCCGCGCAACTCTCGGGTCGTGCCCGTCAGCTATGACAGCAGCGATCCGGCAATGGCTGCGAAAGTCGCCAACCAATATGTCGAGAACCTGATTTCCGGCAATCTTCAGCGCCATTTCGAGACGTCGCGCTATTCGAAAGAGTTTCTCCAGAACCAGCTCGAGGTTACCAAGGTCCGGCTGGAGCAATCGGAGCGGGCGCTCCTCGATTATGCGCGTTCGGTCGGTATCGTCGACCCGAACGCCGGCGCGGGCGAAACTGCAATCCCTTCAAGCGACGCTCCCCGCTCGCTGACCAGCGCGAACCTGGTTGATCTGAACCAGGCGATGGCGGCCGCGCAAGGCGCGCGCATTCAGGCCGAAGGCCGGTGGCGGGAAGCGCAGTCGACCCCGCTGATGAATCTTCCGGAAGTGCTGAGCAATGGGGCCATCAATCAGATGACCCAGCGCCGGGCCGAGCTGCAGTCTCAATATGAGCAGGAATTGCAGCGCCGCCAACCGGAGCATCCGGCGGTTCAGCAATCTGCCGCTGCGATCCGGGAGCTTGACCGGCAGATTAATTCGCTCGCCTCAAGCATTCGCAACTCGATCCGCAATCAATATAATGTGGCGGTGAAGCAAGAGAGCCAGCTGAACGGTGCAGTCGGCAGTTTGAAGGGCGCTACGCTTGCCGAGCAACAGCTGGGCATCCGTTACAACATCCTCAAACGCGAGGTCACGACCAACCGCGAGCTCTATAACGGGCTGTTGCAGCGGTTCAAAGAGGTCAGCGCCGAAGCGGGCGTAACCTCGAACAACATTTCGATTATCGATCGCGCGCAGCCTCCGCTGCTGCCGATCTCGCCGCGACCATTGCTCAACCTGATCGTTGCCGCGCTGATCGGCATCGTCGTTGCCATGATCGTGGTCGCGCTGCTCGAGATCTTCCGCGACGGAGTTCGAAGCCCCGACGAAATCGAACAACGATTCGGGATTCCGCTGCTTGGTCACACGCCGCTGCTGGCAAAAGGGGACTCCTCTGCCGCGCAGCTGCTCGATTCAACATCCCAAGTTTCGGAGGCTTATCAGGCCATTCGAACGGCGGTTGACCTCTCCACAGGTCAGGGCACTCCAAAGACCATGATGATCACCAGCAGTCGCGCTGGTGAAGGGAAATCGACGACGGCGCTGGCGATGGCGAGAGACGCCGCGACCGGAGGCCGGAAAGTCCTGCTGATCGATGCCGATATGCGGCGCCCGTCGCTGCACGTTCTGCTGAACCGGAGCAAGGAACCCGGGCTGAGCACGTTTCTTACCCAGCAAGTTACCGCCGAAAGCATCATCGTCGAGACCGACACGCCCGGCCTGTCCTTCATGCCATCGGGACCGAAACCGCCCAATCCTGCGGAGCTGATTTCGGGGGGAGGCATCAGTGCGCTGCTAAATTATTTGAGTGGCACGTACGACCAGATCATCATCGATACCCCGCCCGTGCTCGGGCTCGCCGATGCACCACGCATGTCGTCCGTTGTCGATGCGACGATATTCGTCATCGAGGCAAACCGGTCCCAGCGCGGTGCCATCGAAAGCGCACTGCGCCGTCTCGCCGCCGCACGCGCGCACATCATCGGCGCAACCTTGGTGAAATTCGATACGCGCAAGGCCGATCCGGGCTTTACCTACATGGACGATTACTATGGCTATAGCGCGGAAGACGAGGAGGTTGCGGCTGCATCGCTCATAGCAACGCAAAAAGCGGGATAGTCACAGTGCGTCATGGGCCCGGACGGGCTCCGAACAGCCGCAACGCCGCAAGTCGAGCCGGTCGAGACGTGGACGATCACGACGGGCGGTCGCTGCCTGCTGAATTCCTTTGGGTCTGGCGCAATGTCCTCCCGCGCAAACGCAAAGCGCAGGGTCTATTGGTCCTCGGGTTCATGCTTATCGGCGGCTTCGCGGAGGTCTTGACCATCGGCGCAGTCGTGCCGTTGATTGCGATTTTCGCGAGTTCAGGGGCGCCTCAGTCGAATTCGCGGGTAAGCGAGTTGATGTCGCGGTTGGGAATCGACCTCAGCGGAATCTCGCTCAACACGATCGCCATCTCCTTCTGCGGCATCGCCGTTGGCACCGCCATCGTCCGGATCCTGCTTTCCTGGGTGACCCAGCGATACGTGTTCGGGATACGCTACGACGTTGGGGTCGCGCTATACGATCGCATGTTGCGCCAGCCGTATAAATTTCATGTGGGTGTCAACAGCAGCCGGATTATCACCAGCCTGGAGAATGTTCCAAAACTTGCGGTGGGCATGCTGCTGCCGCTGCTTCAAGCCTGTATCGCTCTGATCATCGGCAGTCTTGTTTTTGCGGGTTTGGTAATCTTGAGCCCTTTTGCATCGCTCGTCGCGATATCCGGCTTCGGGCTGATTTACGGAACTCTTTCACTGACTGCGGGACGGCGATTGCGCAAGAATGCGCAAGTCATTGGCAAGATGGGCCAATTGCGCGTCCAAACTGTTCAGGAAGGGCTGGGCGGCATCGGCGATGTCTTGCTCGACAATTCTCAGCCCATTTACGTGCGCAAATTTGCGACGATTGACGCCAAGCTTCGCAATGCTCAGGGCGCGAACGCGCTCATCGCTACCACACCTCGCTTCGTTGCCGAGGCGACCGGAATCATATTGATCGTCGTACTTGCCGTCATCCTCCACCGGCAACAGGGTGGGGCCGCGGCATCGCTTCCAGTGCTGGGCGCCCTGGCTCTGGGCGCACAGCGGCTATTGCCGCTCATGCAGCAAACCTACTTCGGTTGGGCGAGTATCCTGAGCAACCGCTGGTTGTTTCTCGACACCGTGACTCTGCTTCGCCAACCGGTTCCGGTGAGGGCCTCGAGCGAGCCAATTCCACCGTTTCAATCGGCGCTTGAACTCAAGGCGATCGACTTCGGTTATGCCGCCGATCAACCTCTTAACCTGCGGGATATCACCCTGCGAATTCCAAAAGGCTCGCGGGTCGGCTTCGTCGGCAAGAGCGGGAGCGGAAAGACGACCCTTCTCAACCTCGTCATGGGGCTGCTCGATCCTGCAGCGGGAGAGATCCGTGTCGATGGTAGTCTGCTGACGGAAGCGAACAAACAGTCCTGGCAGAAGCAAGTGGCGCGCGTGCCGCAATCCATCTTCCTTACCGATGGTTCGATCGCTGAAAATATTGCCTTGGGGCAGTCGGAAGGCACGATCGATCACGACAAGCTTCGGAACGTGTGCCGGCTCGCCGATGTCGCCGAATTCATCGAGAGTCTCCCTCAGGGATATGCGACTTTTGTGGGCGAGCGAGGCGTGCGATTGTCCGGCGGGCAAATCCAGCGGATCGGTCTGGCTCGGGCGCTTTACAAGGATGCGACCGTGCTGGTCCTCGATGAGGCGACCAGTGCGCTCGACGACTCGACGGAAGCCAACATCATCGAAGCCGTGCGGCGGCTCGGCAGACAGTTCACTGTTCTCATGATTGCCCACCGGACAACCACGCTGCGCGAATGCGATGTGATTTTCAGGCTCGATTCGGGATTGCTCGTGGAGAGCGGTTCGCCCCAGGAGGTCCTGGGTTCCGCGCCGACCATCGTCAAATCCAAGCGGCCTGCTCGGGTGGCGCAGGCGTTGCGCCGATCGGCTACTCATGACTAGGAGTTACAGAGACTCGAGTGCTCCCAAGCGCGCCGCGGGGAGCGCGCCTCTCACGGGCTCACCAGCACGCTTCGGTCCGAACGCAAGTGGCGCAAGCTATCCCGCCAAATATCTGCCGGCCCTAGGGCCGCGACAACGGACCGGCAGTCATGCTTCCGGGAATCGACCCGCAACCATTCCGCTGTCGCTTCTATTCCCTATTTTTGTCCTGCTCATGCTCACGATCTCCATGCCGGAGGGAGGGGGCAGCCAGGAAATCGATGCTCAGCTTATCGTTCGAATGGTAGCCTATGGGCTGGCGGCGACCGCGGTCTTGTTTGCGTTGGGAAAGCGCAAGTTGCGGCTGAATTTGCGGATGCTTCCATGGCTGCTGATACCGGTCTTCATAACCGCGACGGCTCTCTACGCACCCGACCCCTTAGTGGCGTTCACGGCAGGGCTGGCGCATCTCGCGCTGCTGTTGTTCGCATGGCGCCTGGTCATTCGGCACGGTCAGTCACGCGCCGTGTTGGTCATCGTTATCACCGGGATGATCGTCGGTGCGCTGTCGATCCTGGCTTATTACGGTTTTCCCGACATCGGGCGCTCGGCGGCTCAGGCCTCCTATGCTGATCCGGGCGGCCGAATGCGGGGCATTACCGGACAGCCCAATACGCTGGGCGTAATCAGCGCCGTGACAATCTTGCTGGCGATGATGTATTTTCGGACCTTCACGGCCCGTCAACAGGTGCTGGCCATCGGCGCGATCGCCATCGCCGCCTTTTGCGTCGTTTACAGCGAAAGCCGTACGACGATCGTCGCATTGGCTTTGTGTCTTCTGCTGTGGCGCTTGTGCCGTGCAAACCCCGCATTCAACATGTTCGCCGTCGTCGGGTTTGCGCTTGCCGCATGCCTTGTCATCGCATTCGTTCCTGACGTCGCCGACTATCTCTCGCGCGATGGCGCTCGATCCGACGACCTCGTGTCCTTGAACGGGCGCTCTGGCATCTGGACCGTGGCTTGGGAAGGTATCAAAGCGCACCCGCTTCTCGGGCAGGGTTATGGGGCGTCGCGGGAGCTTCTTCGGTTTGACGATCGGCTGTTCGCTGCCGCCGTCAACACGCATAATGTCTATCTCGAGCTGCTTTTCTCCGGGGGCGTAGTCTTGCTGGGCCTTTTTGTATTCGCCGCAACGGTGACCATTGTCCGGAGCGCCACGCAGCGCCGCCTGGAAGCGTTGCTCCTGCTGATCTTCTTCTTAATCCGTGGAACAGCCGAGTCCGCACCGTTCAGTGGCCTTCCGCTGTTTCCAGTGTTTGTTTACTACACCGCGATCTCGATGTGTCTTTTTCCGTTGGCGGTGAACCCGCAAGCGAGGGGCCGCAATCGGGCTGGCCAGTCAGCGGCGAGCCGCTGACTGGCGTTCCCCAAACCAGGCGGTGCTACGCTGGGGCAGCCAATCGTGCCCTGATCAAGTCCAGGTGGCTGCGTCTTTCCGGGTGAATGAAAATGAAGTTGTTGACGTAATCCGGCGACCGCGCGCCGCCGACCTGCAATGCACTGTCGGCCACCTGAAATCTCTGTGCCGAGAAGTCGCCGATCGGCTTCAGCGACCGGCGGTGAATGAAGTGCCCGCTGTAGCCCAATGCTTCAAATTTGGAGCGAAGCGCCATGACACCGCCCCGGTGATGGCGCTCCTCGCATTCGATAATGACGGTTGGCCGATCTCGGCTCAGCGTCACCACCGCGCCATTTACAACTGCAAGTTCATGCCCCTCTACATCGACCTTCATCACCCCGATGCTCGAGGTTGGAATACTGTCCAATTTTTCCAGCCTTACGGAGACTCGACGCAGTTCGAACCCCGGATTCGCATCTTTCTCCAAAGACGAGCGCGTGTCGACGTCGCAACCCCACGATGTTGGAATCGTGAGGTCTGCGGTTCCCGAATGATCCGACAACGCAATTTCGCGCACGGCCTTGTCGCCCAAGACTTTGCGTAAACGTCGAGCGACATGCGGGTGCGGCTCAAACGCGAGAACCGACCGGGCATAAGCTTGGGCGTGGAGGCTATAGATCCCGTTGTTCGCGCCGACGTCGACAAAGTCATGCTCCGTGTCGCAGATGATTGGAATTAGCGCCAACTCAGGTTCGCCGCCCGCCAATTCCCGCCGAACCGCGCGGCGCGCCATCACTTTCGGGAAGACTGCCCGAAGGGTCCGAGCAGCGGCGAATTTGGCCTGCCGGCGCGAACTGATCGTCATCTCGCGTGCCTCGCAGCCGCTGATCCAGCATTGAGCATGCGCCCATAAAACTGCAGCGTGAGATCAGCGAGGTGCTCCCAATCGAGGCCCGCGAGCGGTGCTCGTGCAGGCCGTTCCGTTGTCTCGGTCCAGCGAATGGCTTTTTGCAGCTCGAGCGATGAAATCTCTTTGCGAAATAGTCGGATCCACCCGGCCCCCACCGTCCTCTGAAGCTCGGGCATCGAGCCTTTATCGGGCAACAGAACCGGTCGATCGAAGGATAATGCAAGCAGCGCCGCGCCGGAGTTGAGAATGTCCCTGTAGGGTAGAACGACCAGGTCGCAAGCGCGGAAATGTTGCTGCAACTCGGCAACCGGCACATGCCGCAGATCAAGCCGCACGCGTGGGTCGCGCGCGGCAATGCGCTCAATCTCCTCCTTGAATATTGGGTCTCTCGCACCCCCGGCAACGAGGAGCCGCAGGTCATCGCCGGCTGTTGCGCGAAACGCATCCAAGAGCGCGGCGACATTTCGATATGGCCGCAGTGCCCCAAAGCACAATAATATGCGATCGGACGCTGTAAAACCGAGCGTTGCGCGCGCCTCGGCCCGGGTCACTTCGTCCGGATACTCACCCCTGAAATGGCCGTGCGGGATGACGGTTGACGGAAGACGCTCGAGCCAGGGATGAGCGACGATGGCTTCGGCGCGCGAATCTTCGCTGTGCGCAATCCATCCGTCGAGCTGAGCGCGAACGCCTTTCCAGATCCGCCGTCGGAGCCGCCGGCGGAAGGGCGTTCCGGAATTCTCGTCCGCCTCGTGGGCATCGAGGTTGTGCACGGTCCAGATCACCCGCGCTCCGCGAGCCTTGCAAGCACGGATGCCATTGAGCAGCAGTTCGAGCTGAACCCGGGCGCGGATGGGCGAGGGATGGCCGATCGGCATCTCGGGCCAGTGCAAGTGCACGATGTCCGGCGGGGACCGGAGCCAATTCCAAGGATTGAAGAACTCGCTGACCCTTGGTCCCAGTCTAGCGATCTGACTATACAGAAGGTATTGGTACGGGTTCGACTCTCGCGTGCGGAACGCCCTCTCCGCGAGGACGTGCCTGACTGGCCTGCCTGAGTTGGAGGGAATATCCTGCATCCGCGACATGTCTCGGAATTTTCCCACTAACGACGGCGCCCCTTTGCCATCAGAGTGGCCCATCTCCGAATTACGACCTTTCGCCCTATTCGCAAGCATGTTGCGACCGCCTTGGGTTCGTTGAATAAAGACCGTGCCAAGCTCGACCAGTCTCGGCGGCGCAGGGCACTCAGTGCCGGCAGTGCGGTCACAAGCCGCTCAAGGTCGCGGCGGCGACCCGCCAGCGCGGCACGAGAGCGCGGCGATAGTTGTGGCCCAAACTCACGCAAGACCCGGTCGCCAAGCTCCGCATGAACCCCTGCGTGCGTGTCCGAACGGCTCAGCGACCCGCGTCGGCGACGGTAGACGTAGCCGGCGTAGCTCGTGCCGACGCAGTGGGGGGAATGCGCAAATAATTGGGCATAATAAAGGAAGTCCTCCCCGCTGGGCACGCTGGGGTCGAACGCGACTTTGACCCGGCGCAGGTAATCCTGTCGCATGAGCGGCTTCATGTAGCCGGCTGGAAAAGACCTGCGGAACAGCCGCGACCCGGAGAAAAAATCTTCCTCGCTGAACACAAATTCTCGCTTGGTGAATTTGAATGCGTGATGGTCGGACGACTGCAACGGATATTCCGTGACGATTTGATCGTCGAACACCAGATCGGCGGTCGTCCGATCGCCAATCTCGGTGAGAATCTCGAGCCGCTCTGGTCGGTAAAGATCGTCGGCATCGAGCACCGCTACCCAGCGTCCCATAGCTTCGGCGAGGCCGAGATTGCGGGCTTCGGAAACCCCGCCATTGGACGGACGGATGATCAATCGAAAGCGCGGATCCGCTGCGGCGAACTGGCGCGCGATTGCGACGCTTCCATCGGTCGATGCATCATCGATAATTAGGCACTCGAAATCGGCTAGCGTCTGCTCGCTCACGCTCTGCAGCGCCTCCGCCAGGAACGGCGCGGCGTTGTAGCTTGGAATGATCACGGAAACCGCTACAGCGCTCATTTCGCGCGCCTTTCATTTGAGCTTACCCGAGTGAGGATTGCTGAATTCTCCGTGACCTGGCGGGTCTCGGGCAGGCTAGCTACGAACTCAATGTGAATAAAGTGCCCAGTTCCCGAACGAACGACAGCGTCGGAGGAAGCGAAGATGGAAGAGCGCTGGCGGCAACGACTGTCGGAACTGCCTGACCAGTTCGTCCTGAATGAGAGCCAGGAGCCGCCATTCGACACGTGGGTTTCCATACCGGTTGGCGCCTACATGCTCCATGCCCACCCGCGCACGACGATCCGCAAGTTCTCCAACGGCGCGCCAGAGTCATGGGTCATCGGCCTCTTAGCCGCGAGGGATGACGAGACCATCACGCCAGAACTCTGCCCGCCGGGCCAGTATGTGGTGGTCACCGCGACCGAGGTCTTCTCCGATGTCGGCTCCCTGATGCAGGCGTTCTTCAGTCCGTCCACCAGAACCGTGGCCTCATCGCTGCGTCTGCTGACGTCCGCGGGTGACAAAGCCGCCTCCCCGGAACTGTATCATGGTTCGCGACCGGACTGGATCTGGGGTCCCCGGACGACCTTCCCCGGCATCGATTTCCTACTGCCAACGCAAGTCCTCGACCTGGAGACATTCAAACCCAGGTTCCGTCCCCTGCCCCAACCGAGCACGCTGCCCCCCGCGAAAGCGGCCGACGCGCTGGCGAGCGCCTTGTGCCAAACGTACCTCGATCTCGCAGCTACCGGGCAACCGATCCTCATCGCGATGACTGGCGGCCTCGACAGTCGTACGCTGTTGGCCGCAGCGCTCAGATCGGGGATTGAATTCGAGACGTATACGATGGTCTCTCCCCATGTGCATCATAAGGACTTGGAGATTGCCAAGAGGATTACCGAGCGGCTCGGTGTTCGGCACACCATTCTGCCAATGGGCAAATTAGACATGGCGGAGCTCCGCTGGTCCCTTTGGTTTTCGGGCGGGCAGTCGGTCATGCTGGACGCGGATTTTCATGCTGGCGGCCTGTGGAACCGGTTCGAGCCGGGCGCGATTTACGTTCGGGGACTGGGATTTGCACTCGGTCGGCACAAGTACCGAGATTTTCTCACCCTTGATGACGAGACGCTGATCCGCACGGACCCGGGCTCAATTTGGAAGAAATTCACGAGGCCTTGGATACGGCGCCTACACGCATATAACCGCAAGGCGTTCGACGCTTATGCCGCGTGGCTCGGTGAAACTCTCGAACGCAGCAGAATCGATTTTCGTGACCGGATTTACCTCGAACAGGGGATCGGGTCCGCGCTTGCCGGTGCCGAACACGGGCTCGCCGCTACCGGCACCCAGCGGATTTCGCCGGCCAACAGCACGCAGGTCTTCGAATTGCTGCTGCAGGAACGGCAAGGGTCGAAGAAGCACGGGCCCCTGCAACGCGATATGATACGCTCCATCGACGCCAGCTTGCTCGACTATCCCTTCATCAAGCCGACCCGAACCGAACGTTTATACTATCGCGCGCTGGACAGCCTTCGAGCCCTGCGCGTGGGTTGGATGCTTCGAAGCCTCCGCTAAGCGCGGGAAGCAAGGCGCCCGGCACGCCGATCGATCCACTGCTCAGCGCAAGGCGCGCCGATAGGCGTCGATCAATGGCTCGACCTGGTGGGTCCAGCTAAGCTCGTTCGCAACTCGCCGCTGCCCGAATGCGCTCATCCGCGCGCGCTGCTCGGGATTGTCCAGCAGCGCGACAATCGTCTCGGCCATGTCCTTCGGATCGTTCGGCCGCGCATAAAGCGAAGCGTCCTGCGCCGAGTAGCGGCCTTCCGTCACCTCGAACTGCACGATCGGCTTGCCTAGCGCCATATATTCCAGGATCTTGTTCATGGTCGATTTGTCATTCATCACATTGACGCGATCGGGGTTCACGCACACGTCGGCGGTGGACAAGATTTCGAGCAGATCGTGATCGGGGGCACGGCCCGTGAAGCTGATATAGTCGGCCAGGCCCCGACGACTTGTCTCCGCCTTAAGCCCGTCCAGGCTTGGACCGCCGCCGACAAGGCAGAATTGAATGTCGTGCCGGCCCAACCCGAACACGATATGGTCGACGGCGTCGATCAACAGGTCGATTCCCTCCTGCTCGCCCATGACGCCGACGTAGCCGACGAGGTAGCGCCGCCCCATTCGCCATTGCTCGGCCGGCGGCACCGGACGAAAGCTTGCCGTGTCGGGGCCGGAGCGAACGACGAACACGTCCTCGGGCTTCATTCCGCCCCGTTCCAGCGCGATCGCGCGGTAGCTGCGGTTGGTCGCGATCGAGACGGTTGCGGCCTTGAACGTCAGCTTCTCCAGCAGCACCATCAGCCGCCAGAACGATCCACGCTTGTTGAACTTCGCCTCGTAGAGCTCGGGGTTGATGTCATGGTGGTCGAAGATGAACTTCACGCCGAGCGGGCGAAATGGAAGTGCGACCAGGAAGATCAGGTCGGGCGGGTTACAGCCCTGAATCACGTCGATGCCGCGGATGAAGTAGATCTTCCACGCCAGCAGGGTTTCCCAGAATAGAGCGGCGGCATATTCGCGCAGGAAGCCGATTGGACCCTTGCCGTCGGGCGGCAGCGGATGGCGATGGATATGAACACCCTCGAGCAGCTCGTAACGGAGCTTGTATCGCTCTCCCATCGGGCAGATCACCGAAACCGTCGCGCCGGCCGCGACGAGGGTGCGGGCCTCGTGCCAAACGCGCCGATCAAACGGCAGCGGCAGGTTCTCGACGATGATCAGGACTCGTTTGCCGTCAAGCGGCCGCCCTTCGATCTCGGTCGGAAAATCCGGTGCGGCGACCGGAGCGTTCACGGGATGGTGCTCAGGTCGACAATGTTCGCGGTCTTCAAGGTCAGCGTCTTCACCAATTGGTTGGTCGCGACCACCAGATCATAATCGCCCGCCTCCGCGGCCGGCTTGTCGATTAGCAGCGTGTCGATCGTTGGCAGGTAGGCGTAAGCGTACCCCAGGTTCTGGCCGACCAGCTGCTCGGGGGTCAGCGCCGGATCGTATACTTCGACCTCACAGCCGGCATCGAGCAGCTTGCGCGCAATATCCACCGCGGGACTCTCACGCAGATCATCCGTGTTCATCTTGAAGGCCAATCCAACGATCAACACGCGCGCTTGCGGTGGCAGATTGCGGGCGAGGCGCGTGAACTGGAAATGCTTGTGCGCCTCGTTGGAGCGGATGAGCGAGTCGACCAGATGCGTGTTCGCACCCGTGTCGGCTGCGAGGTGCTGGAGCGCGCGCACGTCCTTGGGCAGGCACGATCCACCGAACGCGCCGCCAGGGCGCAGGTAATAAGGCGAGATGTTGAGCTTGGTGTCCGAGACGAAAATCTCGTGAACTTGCCGCGCCGAGATATCGAGCGACTGGCAGACGCGGCCGATCTCATTGGCGAAGGCGACCTTGACCGCGTGCCAACTGTTGTCGACGAACTTGGTGATCTCCGCCTCGCGGAAGCGGACGTGGAAGATTGGCGCCAGGATGCCATCGTGCAGTGCTTCCATCGCCTTCGAAGGGTCGCCGTCAGCGGTTCCGATGACGATCTTGGGCGGGTGGAAATAATCGTCAACCGCGGTCGCTTCGCGAAGGAATTCAGGATTGTAGACCAACTCGACCGCTGACTCGCAGGCGTCGCCGAGAAACGACTGGAAGATCGGCAGGATGATCTGCTCCATAGAGCCGGGCCGCATCGTCGAACGATAAGTCACCGTCAGCGGTGTCGCACGATCACGCTTTACCGCCGCCGCAATCTGGCCCGTGACCCGCGCGATGTCACTCATGTTGTGCGATCCATCGGGTCCGCTCGGCGTGCCGACGCAGACGATCGCGACGTCGCAGTCGTCGAGGGCGTTGCCGATCGCGACGGTCGCAGTGAGCCGTCCGGCGCTATGAAGATCGCGCAGCATCGCCTCGATGCCCGGCTCGCTGATCGGCGAGATTCCGCGCGCGATCATGTTTACTTTGGTGGCACTGACGTCGATTCCGACGACCTCATGCCCCAGCGAGCCGATACAGGCGACCGCGGTGCATCCGACATAACCGAGGCCAAGAACGGCTATTTTCAACTCAAGCCCCTCCCCGGCCGTGACCTACGGCCCGCGCGGCCGATGTTGCGCCGCAATGATCCCATTCTCGAAGACCAACAGTCAATAAGCGTTGCGGGTTAAAGAACCCCGCATCCCGGGAGCCCCGAATGATCCGGCCGCCCGGCCCGCGAGGGACCGCCGTCACGCATTCTTCAAAGCAGAAGACGAGCGCACGCCCGAGCCATTCCCGGCTGGAGCTACCAACCGATATTCCTTCATACCGCTCGGCGCTATAGCGTAAGCTCCTGCGGCGCTGTTCTGCACTCGGGCACGGATAAGGGTCCGCTCAACTAGCGGGCGAAGCTGGGGATATTTTCCGTGTTGAAGGTTTTCGGCAGTCTTGGATTGGCCTTTCTTGCTTCCGCCGCGCCTGCCGCGCCGGCCCTCGCTTATGGCGAGACCCAGTTCCGGCGTGGGGTCAACATCCTCGGCTACGACAAAATGTGGAAGGATCCCGACAAGGGCCGATTCCAATTGAAGCATTTCACCGAGATCCGCCGCGGCGGGTTCGACTTCGTGCGGGTGAACCTGTTCGTGTTCCGCCATATGGATGCGCAGAACCGCATCGATGCCCAGTGGCTGAAGAGCCTCGACTGGGTGGTTGCAAACGCGACGAAGGCTGGTCTCGGGGTGATCCTCGACGAGCACGACTTCGGGCCCTGCTCAAGCGACGTGGCAATGTGCCGGGTCAAACTGCCCGCAGTGTGGCGCCAGCTTGCCGCCCGATACAGCGCCGAGCCCTCCAGCGTCGCCTTTGAGCTTCTCAACGAACCTCACGGTGAGCTCGATACCGAGACCTGGAACGCCATGATCCCCGAATTGCTGTCGATTGTGCGGTCGAACAACCCCACTCGAACGGTGATCGTCGGGCCGGCGAGATCGTACCGGCCAAGCATGCTGCCCACTTTGCGGCTGCCACCCGACGACCGCAACATATTGGTGACGTTCCACTATTACGGGCCTTTCCGTTTCACCCATCAGGGAACAAGCTGGTCCAATATCAAGGATTTGCGCGGCGTAACCTGGGGCAGCCGCGCGGATCGTCAAACGCTCCGTGACCATTTCAACGAAATCGGTTCGTGGGCACGGAAGAATCGGCGACCCCTCTTGGTTGGCGAGTTTGGAGTCTATGACGAGGGCGGGGTCCCGGTTGCGATGAGGGCGGATTACGCGGCGGCCGTCACCTGCGAGGCGGAGCGGCACGGCTTCGCCTGGGCTTACTGGCAGTTCGATGGCAACTTCATTGTCTGGGACATGAAACGCGATACGTGGGTAGAGCCAATCAAGCGCGCGCTGATACCGCGCGGTGCTCGGCCCAAGGGCTGCTAGGCGGCGGCGCGCGACCGCTTCACGATGCTTCCGGCTGACAATCCCGGATTAAGACGTTCAGTACTACTTGCGGCGCCACGACGAGTTGCAATCCGCCTGCAGATCGGACCAAATGCCGACTCATTGATGATTGCGAATATTGTTTGGGGAATAGCAGAGTGCCCGAAGTAATGCCCGACCCGTTCAGATCGCGCTTTGGAGGGCGGGCTCTTCGCGAGCGTCGGTTTCCCCGGTTATGAGTGAGCTGACGGGCTCGCTCGTGGTCCGCCCAATCATCCTGTCCGGCGGCGCTGGCACCCGGTTGTGGCCGGTGTCGCGGCTGGCTTTTCCGAAGCAATTGCTGCCGATCGCCGCGGATCAGTCGATGCTGCAGGTCACCGCATTGCGCACTTCGGGTTCGCATTTTGCGGCGCCAATCATTGTCGGTGAGGAAGAGCATCGCTTTTTCATCAAGGACCAGCTCGAGAGGAGCAACCTCACCCCTGCCGCAATCATTCTCGAGCCAGTTCCGCGCAACACCGCCCCGGCGATTGCCCTGGCCGCAAATTGGGTCAGCGAAAACTGCGGCGAAGAACTCTTGCTCATTCTACCCTCAGACCATGTGATCCGGGACGAAGCAGGGTTCCGTCAGGCGATCGAGAAAGCGATTCCGGCGGCACTGGCGGGCGGTCTGGTGACCTTCGGCATCGTCCCCGACAGCCCCAACATCGGTTATGGTTACATCGAACTGGGGGCCGAGGACGCAACCATCCCTGGCGTCCACCGGGTGACCCGCTTCGTCGAAAAGCCAAGTCTGGATGTTGCTCGCGGCTATCTCGAGGCCGGGCAGTTTCTGTGGAACAGCGGCATGTTCCTGTTCCGCGCCAGTGTCATCCTCGAGGAGCTTGGCCGACATGCGGCGGAGGTCGCGAGCGCGGTCGCCGGGGCAAGCGGCGACTTCGCCCGCGACGGGCTGTTCGAGCGTCCGGGCAAGCAAGCGTTCGCGTCATCGCCCAGCATCTCGATCGATTTCGCGGTCATGGAGAAGTCGACCAACACCTTCGTCCTGCCAGTCGATATCGGATGGTCGGACGTCGGTTCCTGGTCGTCCTTGTGGGACATTTCGGAAAAGGATCGAGACGGCAACGTCGTCCAGGGACCGGTCGTTGCGCTCGACAGCACGAACTGCCTGCTGCGCTCCGATCACGAAAAGCTGGTCGTTGCTATCGGACTTGAGCGATTGGGCGTGATCGTCACGCGCGATGCCGTGCTTGTCACCGATCTCGACCGCTCACAGGACGTGAAGATAGCCGTCGATATGTTGCGCGAACGCGGCGACGAGGCAGCGGTAAGCGCTTCTGAAGTCTTTCGGCCTTGGGGATCCTACCAGACGACTGATTCCGGCGATCGATTCCAGACCAAACGGATCGTCGTAAAGCCCGGCGCACGGCTTTCCTTGCAAAAGCATCACCACCGCTCAGAACATTGGGTCGTGGTCTCAGGAACCGCGGAGGTAACGATCGGGGATGAGGTGCGGTTGTTGCAGGAGAATGAGTCGACCTACATTCCCGCCGGCACCGCGCATCGTCTGGCGAATCCGGGCAAGGTTCCTCTGCACCTGATCGAGGTCCAATGCGGACCATATCTGGGCGAGGACGACATCATCCGGCTCGAGGACGAATATGGCCGACAGTCCAGCTGAGCACGAATTTCAATCGACATTGCGCGCCCATCGTCATGTCCCGCCCTCACCCTCCGCCCACTCTGGCTCTCCCGCGGAGGCTTGGCCGGGTGGCGAGTGAGGCGGCCGGCCACCTGCTACCTTCGCGGGGCTTTCTGGCCTCGCTTCACCCCGGCGGCGATCCGTCCACGGTCTTGTTAATCGACCAGGCGCCTGGCCCGGAAACGACCGATGAAGGTGGCGGCGTGGTCGTATTGAGCATGATCGATGCTCAGTGTCGCGATGCAGGTATAACAGAGGAAATGATTCGCCGGGCGCTTTCAGCCTTGGCGCCCGATGGAATGATGTGGATTGGGGTGCCCGGACGCTGGCGTTTGGCACTGATGGATAGCCTGCGCGCCAAAGGCATGGTCATTGGCGCGACCTTTGTTCATCGCGGCCGCGGGCTCGCCCGAACCGAGTTCGCGCTGACCGCCAAAGCACTTCGCTTTGCGCTTTCAGGCGGCCTGGTGTCCCGGCGCTGGCGGTGGGCACTGGCCTTGCTCGAACGCGTTCCGTGGGGGGAGGCGATGTTGCTCCGTTTTCTCCCGGGCATCGGCTTCACCGCGTTCCGCCCCGGCGCCGCGCCATTCGGCTGGCTGAACAACCAAGTGCCCGGAAAGGAGAGCGTCGACATCGCAATCAAGACCAGCTGGCGAGGCGAACGGGCACCCTTTCTGGTCTTCGCACTGGCCGAGGGCGAAACCGTCATCGCCAAGCGGGGCAGCGCGGAGTGCCAGGCCTCGATCGCGCACGAAGCGAAAGTGCTGGCGCAACTTGGCGGTGATGCGGCGCGGGCGGGGCTCGCGATCCCGCAACGGATCGATTTTCAGAAGAACCCCCGGCTCTGCTCGCTGATCGAGACCGCCGTCCCCGGTCGACCAATGGCCGGATGGATCCGCGACGGGCATCATCGCGATCTCGGAATAATTGCCGACCGCTTGGCGACCTGGCTCACTGAGTGGAACAGCCGGACCGTCCGGCTCGTCGAGCTGACGCCGGCGTTGGGCGAGCTGCTGATCCTTTCGCCGGCCCGCGAGCTGGTTGGCAGGATCAACGGGGGAGCGGCCTATCTAGACTGGCTATCGCACGAAAACGGGCTGCTGTTGGGCCACAAAGTGCCGCTGGTGGCCGCTCACAATGACCTGACAATGGCCAATGTTCTTGGTGACTCATCAGGCATTCAATCGGTCGTGGATTGGGAAGCCGCAGACCCCGCGGGACTGCCCCTCGCTGACTTCCATTACGCCGTGTGCGATGCCGCAACCGCGATTTGCGGCGGCGACCGCCTTGCGGCCTTTCGAATCTGCTTTCTTGGCGATGGCGAGCCGCGTCGGCGCCTCCGAAAATGCGAAACACGGTTGCGAGCGATCGCAGGCGGTCCGCCACAATGGCTCGAGCTTTGCATCCACGCCGGCTGGCTTCGCCATGCCGCCAATGAACAGGCGCGCCCATCGCCGCGTCCGAACGAGTCCTTCCTCGCCATTGCCAACCTGCTTGCCGACGGTGTGGCAGGTCGCTGAGTAGGCAAACCAGCTCAAAATTAGCCCAAACGAACTAATTTCTGCGTGCAACGCGTTGAACCCACGCAAGAGCGGATCGCCCCATCCGGTAGATCAACGGATGGTCATAGCGAAGCATCTTGCGGCGCAATTGCATACGCACAACCGGATCGTGGAAATCGACCATGTCGAGATAGTCCCGCAACCACAGAAAGAACTGGCGCCGAGTTGCGTCGGACTGACCCGTCGCTTTTGCCATATGGAAACAGGATTCGTCATGCTGGCGGTAGCGGTCGAAAATTTCGCTCGAAACGAAGATTGAGCCATGGAGATAGGCCTTGGCCCTGAAAATCTGATCCTCGAACAGCCCGCGAAAGGATTCGTCATAGCCGCCGAGGGCCAAGGCCATGTCGCGGCGGAAGATGTTGCCCGACGATGACGGCGTAGCGCCCCTGCCCAGCGGGTAGAGGCGAGGCATCAACTCGCTCCGTCCATATAGGCGATCCTGCTTTAGCGCAAAGACGGTCGTCCCATCGGTCTTGTTCCACTGGCCAGCGCGTACAATCCGGTCGGCGCGATCGGCATTATTCTGCCAGCTGTGCCAGTAAAGGGTCGACCCGCACACCATGATCGCCTCAGGATTCTGATCGAACAGCGCGATCTGCCGCTCCAGCTTGTCAGGGTACCACCAGTCGTCGCCATCAAGGAACGCCGCAAATTCCCCGCTTGCATGACTGAGGCCCAAGTTTCGGCTGGCACTCATGCCGCGGTTTTCCCGGCAGTCATGGGTCAAATAGCGGATCTTGCCGGGGAAGCGTTCGCAGTACGAACGCGAGATTGCCTCGCTGCCATCGCTCGAACCATCATCGACCAGCAGCAATTCCCAATTGTCGTAGCTTTGCGCGATTACGCTTTCGATTGCTTCGGCGAGATACTTTTCCTCATTGAGGAAAATGATGATGCAGCTGACAAGCCGGTCTGTCTCGACCTCCCGGGAGGGATTGCTCCTGTCCGAGGATAGGCCCTCAGGAGGCAATATATTGTCCGAGCATTGATCTGAATCTCGCTTCGTCCCAATCGCCAACGGACGCTCGCGGCAAATTGAACAGGTTCGCCCGCCAACCGACTGCGCCCCCAACCGATCCGCATGCAAAATCGTAGCCGGCGTCACGCGCGAGTAATTGAACATCGCGCGAACTACGCCCTTGGGGATAAGAGCAACCCGTGACCTTCGCGCTCAATATCTCTTCGAGCCGGGCCTTGCTCGCGGTCAGCTCGTGCGCTTGCATCGAAGGCGGTAAAGCCGACAGCGCGGGATGGGTCAGGCTGTGCGCGCCGATCTCGACGAGCCCGTCGCCGCGGAGCGCTCGCAGCTGATCCTCGGTCATCGGACGGATCTCGCAAAATGCCGTGGGCGTGAGTGCCGCCCAGTCGACCAATTGTCGCACGACTCGTTGCCTCTCTTCGGGCAAGGCATTTACCAGCAGGTTCCACAGCGCATCGTGGATTTCGTGCCGGCGGGTCGGCGACGGCTTGAAAGGTCGCCAGCTTGCCCAGCCCGTGGCGTCCCCCGTTTTGAGCGCAGCGTCGCCGCCTAGCACCCAACGATGCTCATCGCCTCCAATCGTGACTTCCAGCGTTTCGGGTAGCGATCCTTGCCGAAGGAAAATGAAGTCGAGAACATCCCACCAGAACGGCTCATTGGAGCCAATATAGCCGGCAGTCGCAAAATGCGTGGCGGGCATATCGTACCGCTCGAGGATCGGGCGAGCCGCTTCGAGATTGTCGCGGTAGCCGTCGTCGAATGTCACCGCGATGGTCCGCCGCGGGAGGCGGCGCGCCCGCAGCGCATCGGCCATTTCCGAAACCCGAACGGTTTGAAACCCCATCGCCCGGATGACCTCGAGGTGCCGCGCGAAGTTCTCCGGCGAAACGCACAAACGCCACGGATCAACCGGGTCTTTGTCGACCCGATGGTATATGAGGATCAGCCCGCGCGCGACATAGCGCCGCTTGATCGCTCGGACGGGCCGGGCAGCCAAAGCTGTGAGCCGGTTCATTGCTTTTCTTTGACCGCGCGCGCGACGATCAACAGCTGATAGGCCGGATCGTGCGCCGCCAGTTCGGCCTGGTCCAATTCCCCGGCGCACAGGCCGTGGAGGAACGCCGTCGCGCTGGCCAAATTACCGTATGCCCGGACCGAAATTGCAGACGACGCGAACAGCTTGCCGAGCAAGCGTTCCACTGCTTTATCCGTGAAGTTCCAATACCAGTCCGCCCCGCATTCGCGCACCGGGGTGATCCCCGGAACAGTCAGCAGCAGCACTCCGCCAGGCTTCAGAGCGGCGTGCAAATTTCGAAGCGCCTTCGCTGAGTCGAACAAATATTGGAGCGTCTGGGTGACGATTACGCAGTCGTAGACCCCGCCTTCCAATGCACCGTCGTCGCTAAGGTCGGCAATAATCGTCGCGGCTGGATTGGCGGCGTTGATGTCGAGGATGTCGCTGCGCTCGACGCGCGCGCCGCCGAAGCGCTGGGTATAGCTCGAATCTTTAATCTCCAGCACGCGTCCCGCAACATCGTCGGCATGCTCGCCAATGAAAGTCTCGATATAATAACGGTCGACCGGCGCCCCGCGGCTGCAGCCGAAGTCGGAGCAAATCGGCTGCTGCCGGCGCAAGTCCCCCCACCGCACTGAGCCAACCGGGATCCACGAATCGTTCTTGACGAGACTGCGGATCCGCCGCCGGATGCTGATCAGCAGGGGCGACCGAATTGCTCTGATTTTCGCAACGAATTCGGAATTCAATGCCTGACTCCAGAAGCGATGCGCCCCATGCACTTTCTTCGTCTTGTCCTGAACCTTTGGATAGCGCGTCAATTTCAGGCCTGATCTGGATAAAGTATTCACCTGAGCCGTGCCGCACGCAAGCCGTAGATTAGGCTTGGACCCAGGGCGCTGAGTGAGGTTATGCGCTCCCCGACCGCGGTCCATTTGCCGCGCCTCAATTCGCGCAACAGGCCGCGCAGGTGCATTCTGGAATAACTCGCCAGCATTTTCCAACCATAAGGATCGCGCTTGCCAAGGCGCAGTCCGCTCATCGCTCCAATGCCATAGCCATAGGACCAGCGGGTCTCGCGTCGCCGCTCGCGGGTCTGCCAGGCATGATGGATCACCGCCTCGCCATTGTAGAGGATGGCGTGCCCAGCGGCGAGCATGCGATCGACTATCTCAATGTCCTCGCCGGCCATGCCGCGCGTTCCCACGCCGAGCCGTTCGTCCCACCCGCCGATAGCGCGAAGGATATCGATCCGCGCAGCGAAATTGGCACCGCTGCCGACCTGCCAGGGATCTGTGCGAGAGGAGAACAGGCGCGTGTCTCGGAACAGTCTAAGCGACAAAGCGCACATGTCGCCCGGCGGTTCGCCGGGCGGCGGCAGGACTGGCCCAGTCACCGCGGCGGGTGCTGCCGGCAGGCCGAATCCTTCGAGCAATCCCTCGATCCAGCCGGGGTCGGCGAAACAATCATCGTCGGTTACCGCGAGGATGGCGCCGGTCGCTTTCGAGAGAGCGAGGTTGCGCGAAGCCGAGAGACCGCGCTTCGCCTGCTCGAGATAGTCGACCGCCAAACCGCTTTTCGCAACGACCTCGCGCGATTCGGCGGATGGTTGTTGGTCGACCACGATGATCTGGTCGGGCGCGCGCGATTGGGCGGCAATCGCTGCCAGACAGGTTCGCAATGCCTCGGGACGGCCGCACGTCGCAATCGCGACCGATAGGCAAAGCCGAGTCATAGCGCGTTCCTCGCGGGGCGGCGCGCGGCGCCGTAATCGCCGGGCGAGCCGAGCGCGGCATAGAAACCAGCATATTGCGCTTTCCATTGCCCGGTATCTTGCTCCTTTTCCGACCAGCGGCGGCTGGCCGCTGCGAGCCGCGCGCGCGTTTCGGGGCTGGCCATCAAAGCGACCGCTTTGGCAGCGAATTCCTCGTCGGTCTCGGCGAGCAAGACCTCCTCACCGTCGGTGAGCGCCAGCCCCTCGACCGCCATGGGCGAGGCGATGATCGCGGTTCCGGCGGCGCAGGCCTCGAGCATCTTGACGCGCAGGCCGCCTCCCTGCCGCAGGGGCACCAGCACGATCGCCGCACCGGCGAGGTAAATGGACGGATCATCGACCCAGCCCGTGACCGTCACGCACTCGGATTCGGCGGCGACCAGATCCGCTGGAGGGTTGGCTCCAACGATGGTCAGCTTCGCGTCGGGCAAGTCGCGCAAGATCAGCGGAAAAATGCCTTCAACCAGCCGCTGAGCAGCATCGACGTTGGGGGGGTGGCGAAAATTGCCGACGAACAGGAAATCGGACTCGACCGGGGGTGCATCAACAGCAGCCGGCAATGCGTCCGCGGCGAGGCGCGGAGAAATGACCGTGATTGGGGGTTTGTCTGGCCCGAGCAAGCGGCCGAGCAACGCTGCATCGCTATCGGTGAATGCGATGATGGCGTCAGCCCGGCGAAGCGCGCGCCATTCGTACCGCCGCCATGCCTGTTTCCTGGCCGCACCGCCGAGGATCTGCCGAAGCGTCGGGAAGCCGCCATCCCGCGCGTCGGCGACGATTCCGGGCTCATGCTCGGTCACGACGCTCTGCGCGCGCGGGCAAGCGGTTCGAACGGCGGGAATATATTGAGCCATGACGTGGAATTCATAGTGGACGACGTCGGGCTCGAACTCCGCTGCGGCAGCGGCTGCTTCGCTGGCCATGAGGGGTGACCATGCCGAGCCGACCCAATCCGGGTCCCGCCAGAGCAGTTGCGCGATCGAATCGTTGAAGCGCCTGACCAGCGAGCGGGTGGCGGCCGCCGGTCCTTCGACTGGAACTGCGATCATGCGTTCACATCCACCTGGAAGCTTGCGCGGCGCGGGATCGTTCGCGTCGGAGAGGTACAGCACGCAAACGCGATGGTCCTTGCTCAGCATGTCGACCATCGCCGCAGTGGAGCGCGAACCGCCGTGACTGCCGCGCAAGTCCGGCGCGAACGGCAACAGGAAAAGCAGCTTGAGGGGGCGTGATGAGGTCAAGGCGTCGCCACTCCCGCAGCATCCGCATCTTTCCTCGATCTCGCTCGAGCGATTCCCGGCAATCCGACTGACAGATCCATTGCCAGCGCCAACATTCCGAAGCGCCACGGGTTGCTGCCGTAGCCACGAGCGCTCACCAGGCCCGCAAAGGCGCGCGCCCTGTCCAGGACCCCGGTCCCGGCATAGATCGCTGCGCGCCGCGCGCTGAGAGCGGCGAGCCGCCGAAAGGCGATCGCTCCGTCGCGAGCGCGCTGGCCATAAGGTGACCCAAGCGAACCCGCGGCCAGATCGAGAATCAGCGCGCGCTGCGTGGCGGCCAATGCCCGGCATTTGGTCGAGGATTCCGCTGACCGGGCGCGGTAGCGTAGACGGGCAAGCCCCTTCCGCTGGCCTTTTTTCGAGCCGAACACATTGGCGTCGTGCTGGCGATACCGGGCGAGCGGAGCATCGACATTGACGATCGTGCCAAGGACCGAGGCGAGAAAGAAATACCATTGGTCGTGAGCCAGCGGTTCGTCCGCGCTATTGTGATCGCGAGATAGCCCCCACCAGCCGTCGCAATCGCTCAGCCACCGCCGGAAAACCTGCGTAAAGCCAAGCGCGAACGTCCATGGCGATCCTCCCAACGGCCGCGTCGGCCCGGCCGGGCGTGGAGTCGACGCCAGATGGCCGAGCGAACGCTCGTCATGCGTGACCACCTCGGCGCCGTGAAAAGCAAGCAGGACGTCAGGATCGGCGAAGCATGCGAGCATGGTTTGAATCTTGTCCGGATGCCAGCGGTCGTCCTGGTCACAAAAAGCGATCAGGTCGGACCGGCACAGGCTCGCGCATTTGAGGAAGTTCGCGCGATAGCCCAGGCGCTCGGGGTTGGTATGAATGTGAACCGCAAATGGCGCACTCGCGGCAAAACGCTTGAGGGTCGCCAGCGTGTCGTCGGTTGAGCCGTCGTCACAAACGACAAGTTCCGCAGGCAGGTGTGTTTGATTGGCGATGTCGGCCAATTGCTCGGCGAGATAGAAGGCGCCGTTGTACGTTGCCATGGCGACTGAGACCGACAAGCTGGTCACCTGACTCTGCCCCCTCCCCAGCCGCAGGACTGCGGGTCGCTGCGACGCAAATCTTGCCTGCCGATCATAATTCAGTGGTGGACTGATTCAATGAATATCCGGTGCAGGCAAGATCGCTTGGTCGGCAGCTGACCGAGACCAATTCAAGTCTCATGTCGTCTCAGAAGCTCTTCCAGCACCGGGGGGACGGCGGCGTGCCAGCCGGGCCGCAAGAGGCCGAAGTCCTGGTCGAATTTACGGCAATCGAGGACCGTGTAGGCGGGTCTCGTCGCCGCGGTCGGATAGTCGGCCGTGGCGATGGGTACGACGGTTGCGCTGGGACCGCCAAGCGCAGCGCTTTCCTCGACGATGCCGCGAGCGAACTCGGCCCAGCTGCACTGTTCGCTGCCGGCGAAATGGTAAATTTGGCCAGCGCCGATTTCATCCCCACCAGACCAGCGGACGGCGACGGCGAGCAACGCCGCCGCGAGATCGGCGGCACTGGTCGGCGAACCAAACTGATCGTCGACGACCCGCAGCTGATCTCCTTCGGCGGCGAGGCGCAGCATGGTGCGGACGAAATTGCTGCCGAAGGGACTATAGACCCAGGATGTGCGGAGGATGAGCGCCCCGGGGGCATTGGTTCGCACCAGCTGCTCGCCGGCGAGCTTTGACTGACCATAGACGTTGACTGGCGCGGTCGGGGTTTGCTCGTCGAGCGGCGTGCCCGAACGGCCGTCGAACACGTAATCGGTGGAGATATGCACTAATTGGGCGCCGACCGCTGAAGCAGCCGCGGCGACTTCGCCAGCGCCGCGCGCATTGATCGCGAAGGCCAATTGGGGCTCCCGCTCCGCCTGGTCGACCGCGGTGTAAGCGGCGGCATTGATGATCAGTTGCGGACGCGCGCTTTCAATCGCCGATGTCCCACGTCCGGCTTCAATCAAATCGAGCTGCGGCCTGGCAGCGAACGACAATTCGATCCCCGCCGGAAGCGCCTTCACGTCGCCAAGCGCGCGGGCAAGCTGGCCGTGCTTGCCGATCACCAGAATTTTCACGTTGGCATGCCCAGTCGCTGGCCGCGATAATTGCCGTCGCGGATCGGCCGCCACCAGCTTTCATTGGCAAGGAACCAGTCGATGGATTTCTCGATACCTGTCTCGAAGCTCTCAAGGGCGCGCCAGCCGAGCTCCTGCTCGATCTTTGCCGGGTCGATCGCGTAGCGGCGATCGTGTCCGGGCCGGTCAGCGACGAAGCGGATGAGGTCCCGGTGACGGCCACTCTTCATGGGCCGTCGTTTGTCGAGTACATCGCAGATGGTTTCGACCACAGCCAGGTTGCTGCGCTCCGATCGACCGCCGACAAGATAGCTTTCGCCAACCCGTCCGCGGCGCATGACCGCCTCCAGCGCCCGGGCGTGATCGTCGACAAACAGCCAGTCACGCACATTCTCGCCGGTCCCATAGATCGGAAGCGGCTTTCCCTCGAGCGCGTTGAGGATGATCAGCGGGATGAGTTTCTCGGGAAAGTGGTACGGTCCGTAATTGTTCGAGCAGTTGGAAATGACGATCGGCAGGCCGTAGGTTTTGTGCCAGGCGCGCACGAAATGGTCGCTCGCAGCCTT
>JANNDN010000204.1:0-5692 GCA_031387795.1 Sphingomonas sp. | reverse complement strand
GCCGGTAAAAGGGGCATCATGACGGACTGGAATGACATCCGATATCTCGTCGCGGTCGCCGATTCGGGGAGCACGCTCGCGGCGTCCCGGGCGCTCAGGGTCAGCCAGACCACGGTCGCTCGGCGCCTCCACGCTCTCGAGGGGGCCACCGGCATCACTTTGTTCGACCGCCGTCAGGCAGGCTATCGGCTGACCCCCGAAGGCCAGGCGCTGCTCGAACATGCGCGCGCGATGACCGGCGCCGGCGACGCCTTCGACCGCGAAGTGGCGACCCGGGTGCGCGCGACCAGCGGCACGGTCCGCCTGACCACCGAGGATATTTTCGCGCAAACCCTGCTCGCGCCGATGCTGGTCGACCTGCGCAAGGCCCATCCCGAAATCGTCATCGAACTCGACGTCACCAGCGAGCTTCGCGACCTCGGCGCTGGCGAAGCCGACATCGCCATCCGCGGCACCCGTAGTGACGCCCCCGCGGGAGTCGTCGGGCGGCGCATCTGCCGCGACGACTGGACGCTTTATTGCTCGCGCGATTACGCCGACCGCAACGGTGTTCCCCAGACCAAGGCCGACCTTCGCAACCATGCCATCGTCGCCGGCGGCGGTGGAAGCCTGTGGCGGGCCTATCAGGCGTTCCTGCGCCGGCTCGACCTCGAGGACCGCGTTGCGATCCATCAGCCAACTTCGGGCGGCCTGCTGTCGAGCGTCCGCGCCGGTCTCGGGATCGGGGTGCTGCCGTGCATCATCGCCGAGGGCGACGACAGCCTGGTTCGCTGCCTTCCGGCGCGCGAGCAGGACAGTCATGATCTGTGGCTGTTGACCCACGAGCGGGTCCGCCATTCGCCCCCCGTCAGGGCCGCGATCGACTTCCTTTATGCGCGGCTGATGGCGCAAGCGGCCAGGGTCGGGCTCGCCCAGGCAGCATAAAGCGCGGCCTGCGCGCGGCTCACTCCACCGTCACGCTCTTCGCCAAATTGCGCGGCTGGTCGACGTCGGTGCCTTTGATCACCGCGACATGATAAGCGAGCAATTGCACCGGCACCGCGTAGACCAAGGGCGCGATCAGCGGGTGGACCTCGGGCATTTCGATCGTCGCCATGCATCCCTCGCCCGCCGCGGCGATGCCCCTGGCGTCGCTGATCAGAACGATCTTGCCGCCCCGCGCGCGCACCTCCTGCATGTTGCTGACGGTCTTTTCGAACAACGGCCCCGACGGCGCGATGACGATCACCGGGACGCTGTCGTCGATCAGCGCGATCGGTCCGTGCTTCATTTCGCCCGCGGCATAGCCTTCGGCGTGGATGTAGCTGATTTCCTTGAGCTTGAGCGCGCCCTCCATCGCCATCGGATAATCGGGGCCGCGGCCGAGGTAGAGCACGTCGCGGGCCGGCGCGATCAGATGCGCCATCGCAGCAATGTCATCGTCATGGCCGAGCGCGTGGTTGATCGCTTCGGGCGCCTCCTGAAGATGCTCGACGATATCGCGCTCCTCCGCGGCGCTGATCCTTCCCTTGGCCCGGGCGAGCGCGGCGGCGAGCGCGGCGAGCACCGCGAGCTGGCACGCGAAAGCCTTGGTCGAGGCGACCCCGATCTCGGGCCCGGCGTGGGTCGGGAGCAGCCAGTCGGCCTCGCGCGCCATCGAACTGGTAGGGACGTTGACCACCACCGCGATCGTCTGCCCCTCGGCCCGCGCATGGTGCAACGCGGCGAGCGTGTCCGCGGTTTCCCCGCTCTGGCTGATGAACAGCGCCAGCCCGCCCTGCTCGAGCACCGGCTGGCGGTAACGAAATTCGCTCGCGACATCCACGTCGACGGGCACGCGCGCAAACTGCTCGAACCAATATTTGGCGATCAGCCCGGCATAGAAGCTGGTGCCGCAGGCGACGATCGTCAGCCGGTCGATCGCGGCGAGATCGGCATTGGCGACCGGCAGCGCGATCTCGCCCTCGAAGGTGCGCAGATAGCTTTTGAGCGTGTCCGCGACGACCACCGGCTGCTCGAAAATCTCCTTCTGCATATAATGCGCGTAATTGCCCTTTTCGATCGGCTGCGCGGTCGCGCCCGAGGCGACTACCGCGCGCTCGACCGGCTGGTTCTCGCGATCGAAAATGGCGATCGAATCGCGGCGGACGACCGCCCAGTCGCCTTCCTTCAGATAGGCGATCCGCTGGGTCCACGGCGCCAGCGCCAGCGCGTCGGAGCCGAGGTAATTCTCGCCCGTCCCGTAGCCGACGGTGAGCGGAGCCCCCATGCGCGCGCCGATGATGAGGTCGGGCTGGTCGCGGAACAGGAAGGCGATGGCGAAGGCGCCGTGAAGCCGCGGAAGCACCGCCGCCACCGCTTCCTCGGGGCTGCTCCCGCGCTCGATCTCGCGCTCGACCAGATGCGCGACCACTTCGCTGTCGGTTTCGCTGAGAAACGTGCGCCCGTCGGCGATCAATTCGTCGCGGAGCGGCTTGAAATTCTCGATGATGCCGTTGTGGACCAACGCCACCGACCCCGCGATGTGCGGATGGGCATTGCCGACCGTCGGCGCGCCGTGGGTCGCCCAACGGGTGTGCGCGATCCCGACATCGCCGGCGAGCGGGGCGGCCGCGAGCTCGCGCTTGAGATTGTCGAGCTTGCCCTCGGCCCGCCTGCGGTCGAGATCGCCATCGTGGATGGTGCAGATGCCCGCGCTGTCATAGCCGCGATACTCGAGCCGCTTGAGCCCGTCATAGAGCCGCTGCGCGACCGCGCTGGTGCCGCTGATGCCGACAATTCCGCACATCAGCCGGGCTTCTTCGCAGCCATCCGCTCGCGGAACCGCGCGGCCCAGCCAGCGATGCCGCGCTGCTCGCTCCGCTCGAGCGCGAGGGCGCCGTCGGGGACGTCCTTGGTGATTACCGACCCCGCGCCGACGATCGCGCCCGCGCCGATCGTCACCGGCGCGACCAGTGCGGTGTTGGAACCGATGAAAGCCTCCGCTCCGATGATTGTGCGATATTTGCCGAAGCCGTCATAATTGCAGGTGATCGTGCCCGCGCCGATATTGGCCTTCGCGCCGATCGTGGCATCGCCGACGTAGGACAGATGGTTGACCTTGGCCCGGGCGCCGACAATCGCTTTCTTGAGCTCGACGAAATTGCCGACCTTGGACTGCGCGCCGAGCTCGGTGCCGGGGCGGATCCGCGCGAATGGGCCGATGCTCGCGCCGGCGCCGATCAGCGCCCCTTCGATATGCGAGAAGGCGTGGATGGTCGCCCCGTCGCCGACCAGCACTTCGGGGCCGAAAACAACATGCGGTTCGACCGTGACGTCGCGGCCGAGCCTGGTGTCGAACGCGAACCACACGCTTTCGGGGTCGATCAGGGTCGCGCCCTCTTCCAGCACCTGCTCGCGGCGGCGGCGCTGCCATTCTAGTTCGAGGTGGGCGAGCTCGGCTCGGCTGTTGACCCCCGCAGCCTCATAGGGATCGCCCTCGATGACCACCGCCTCGCGTCCTTCCGCGGCGGCGATGTTGACGATGTCGGGCAGGTAATATTCGCCTGCGGCATTGTCGCTGCCGACGAGCCCAAGCCAGCGAAACAAGTCGCCCGAGCGGACCGCCATCATCCCCGAATTGCACAGATCGATCGCACGCTCCTCCTCGGTCGCATCGCGATATTCGACCATGCGGGCGATGCGGTCGCCTTTCCCGAGCACGATCCGGCCGTATTTGGCCGGGTCAGCCTGGCGCGAGGCGAGCACGACGATGCCCGGCCCGCCTTCGCCATCCAGCCGATCAAGCATCCGCCTCAGCGTTGCCGCCTCGACGAATGGGGTGTCGCCATAGAGGATGAGGACCGGGCCTTCGTAGCCTTCCAGCGCCGCCTGCGCCTGCTGCACCGCATGGCCGGTGCCGCGCTGCTCCGACTGGATCGCGATCCGCGTGTCGCGCCCGGCGATCGCCGCCTCGACCTGCTCGCGCCCCTTGCCGAGGACCACGACGCGGCGCTCGGCACCAAGCGCGTCAACCCGGTCGAGCAGGTGCAGCAGGAGCGGCCGGCTGGCGATCGGGTGAAGCACCTTGTGCGTGTCCGAGCGCATGCGCGTGCCTTGCCCGGCGGCCAATACGATTACCGCGAAAGGGGTGTTGTCGCTCATTGGTCGCGAGCAATGGCATGGCCGCGAAAAGAGCGCCAGAGGCTAGCCCCGCGCCATGCAAAAAGGGCGGCCCCGAAGGACCGCCCGATTGCTTCCAGGTCCGGCGACGAGCCTAGAAAACCTGCGTGTAATATTCGTTGCCGATGAAGCCCATCTTCTGGACCTTGGCGCGCTTGGTCACCGCGAGCACCTCGTCGACCACTTCGTAACGTGCGGTCGCGTCGGGCTGCAGGTGAAGCTCCGGAATCGGGTTCATCTGCTGCGTGGTGTCGAGATAGGCGCGCAACTGCGGCTGGGTCACCGGAGCGCCGTTCCACAGGATCTCGTCCTTGGCGTTGATGTTGACCACATTCTTGATCGGATCAATCGGCGGCCTCACCTGCGTCGGGTCGTTAACAGGAAGGTCGAGCTTGACCGCGTGGGACTGGATCGGAATGGTGATGATCAGCATGATCAGAAGCACCAGCATAACGTCGATGAGCGGCGTCGTGTTGATTTCCATCATCGGTTCGGTGGCAGTATTGTCGCTGCCGGTTTGCATGGACATGGTGGATGTCTCCTGGGGCTATTCGGCGCGCACGCCGGCTTCCGGCGACGGTTCGGAGATGAAGCCGACCCGCTGGAAACCAGCTTGTTGCATGGTGATGATGGCCGCGCCGACGCACTTGTAGCGGGTATTGACGTCGCCGCGGATATGCACTTCGGGCATATTCTCCTCGGTGACGTTTTCGACGCCGCCGACGTCCTTGATCAACTTCTCCAGCTTGGCGACCGCGCGATCGAGCAATTCCTTCTGGGTGACCCGGGTCAGGTTCCAATAGACTTCGCAGGTGTCGCCCGAACCGTTGCGCACGATCAGTGAGACGTTTTCCGGCTTGGTCGTAGTCGCCTCGTAGCGCACCTTCGGCAGGGTGATCGGCACGGTCTGGATGGCCACCGGGACGGCGATCAGGAAGATGATCACAAGCACCAGCATGACGTCCGTGAACGGTACGACGTTGATGTCGGAAATGGGGATTTCGTCGTCGCCCGAATCCGGTCCTACACTCATACCCATTAGCTAAGCTTTCCTTCTAACGGCTTTGCGCGGCGAGGCGCGGCAAGGTCGGAGCCGGCACTGTGGCCGGCCCCGGTCCAAGCCCTACTGAACGCCGGTCGGAGTGCGCGGCTGGGCGGTCGCCGGCTTACCCGGAGTGACCGTCTTGGCCGCGCCCGGATTGCCCATCTGCGGCTTCACTGCGCCATTCGACATGAGATAGCCGTGAAGATCGTTGGTGAAGGCGGCGAGATCTTCCATGATCGATTTGTTGCGGCGGATCAGCCAGTTGTAGGCAAGCACCGCGGGAACCGCGACGACCAGGCCGAGTGCGGTCATGATCAGCGCTTCACCGACCGGACCGGCGACCGCGTCGATCGACGCCTGACCGGCGGCACCGATCTTGATCAGCGCGCGATAGATGCCGACGACGGTGCCGAACAGACCGATGAACGGAGCGGTCGAACCGACGGTGGCGAGGAAGGCGAGACCTTCGCCGAGGCGCGAGCCGATCGCGCCCTGGCTGCGCGCCAG
>JANNDN010000193.1:0-23785 GCA_031387795.1 Sphingomonas sp. | reverse complement strand
GGGCGAGATTTTCTTCGTCTCCAAGGGGTATTGAACAATGAAATCGACTTATGTCGCTTATGTCGCGCTGGCGGCATCGGCTCTTTCCACCGCAACCGTCGCCGAAGCCCGCTCGCAAATGCGCGCCGTCGGCTCCTCGACGGTCTATCCGTTCGCCAAACAGGTCGCCGAGCGCATGTCTCGCGCGAACCCGAAGCTCGGCTCGCCGATCATCGAATCGACCGGCACCGGCGCGGGCATGAAGCTATTCTGCGCCGGAGTGGGCGAACGCTTCCCCGACATCGCCAACGCCTCGCGGCGGATGAAGGCGTCGGAAGCCAAGATCTGCAAGGCCAATGGCGTCGCCTCGATCACCGAGGTCCAGGTCGGAATTGACGGAATCGCGTTGGCGACGTCCAAGCGCAACCCGATCGCCAACCTCACCCAGAAGGAAGTCTATATGGCGCTCGCCAAGACTCCCTACGGCAAGCCCAATCGCGCCAAGACCTGGCGGGATGTCAGTTCGCGACTTCCGGCGACCCCGATCCGCGTCTACGGCCCGCCGCCGACCAGCGGCACCCGCGACGCCTTCGGCGAGCTGGTGATGACCGCCGGGTGCGAGACCAACCCCGCGATGACCGCGCTCAAGAAAGCCGACGAGAAGAAGCACAAGGCGATCTGCACCGGAATGCGCGAAGACGGCGCGTTCATCGAATCGGGCGAGAATGACAATCTCATCGTCCAGAAGGTCGAAGCCAATTCCGGCACGATCGGCATCTTCGGCTATTCGTACCTCGAAGAGAATGCGAACCTGCTCAAGGGCATCGCGATCAACGGCGTCGTTCCAACCTACGACTCGATCGCGAACTTCAAATATCCCGGCGCTCGTCCGCTCTATGTGTACGTCAAGAACGCCCACGCCGCGGCAATTCCGGCGGTCCGCGCTTTCGTCATCGAATTTACGAAAGAAAGCGCCTTCGGCCCGAGCGGTTATCTCCGGAAAATTGGCCTCATCGCCGCTCCGACCAAGATCCGCGCCAACGCCCAGGCTTCGGCCCGCGGCCTCAAGCCGCTCAACACCGCGTCGCTCAAATAGCCCGGATCGCTCCGCGCCATTCGAGATTGAACCGAACCAGCTAGAAAGACTCAGTCGATGACATGGAAACTTGCTGCGGCGCTGCTGGCCAGCTCCGCCCTCATGACGGCTACCCCTGCCTTCGCTCAGGACCCCGCCCCCGAAGAAGCAGTGCCCGAAACGCCCGACGCCGACGATACCGCCGCCGACGCGGCGATCGCCAACGCGGCCCCGGTCGACGAGGCCCAGGCACGGATCGAATTGCTCCAGGCGCAGGTCGAAGCGCTCCAGGCGGCGATGGAAGAAATCAAGACCGGAATGGTCAAGGCGACCCCGTCGTGGAAGGGCGCGCCGTTGTGGGAAGACAAGGACGAGGGCTGGTCGTTCAAGCCCCGCGGCCGCATTCAATATGACGCCGGCTTCGTCAGCAGTCCCGACAATATCGTCAACCGCAATCTGGGCTTCAACACCCGCGCTCGCCGCATCCGGCTCGGCGCCGAGGGAGTCATCCCGGGCGGCTTCGGCTACAAGTTCGAAATGGACTTCGCCAATTCGACGGTGGGCTTCGGCGACGTCATCCTGACCTATCAGGGCAAGGGCAATCCCTGGAACGTGGCGATCGGCAACATGGAGACCAACAACGGTCTCGAGCAGCAGACCAGCTCGCGCTTTACCTCGTTCATCGAGCGCGCCGCCTTCGACGACGCGTTCGTCAACACCCGCCGCATCGGTCTCAATCTGGGCTTCATCAACAAGGCCGGCGATTTCCGCGCCAACGCAGGCCTTTTCGCCGCCCACTCGATCGATGCGAGCCTCGACAACGAAGGCTGGATCGCCGCTGCTCGCGCGGTCTATTCGCCGCTGATGGGCAGCACCCAGCTGCACTTCGCCGCTAACTTCCAGCACCGCAAGTTCCAGGCCAACAACAATGGCGCCGCCGGCACCTCGGTCGGCGCGCCGTCGGGCAACCAGCTCGCCCGCTATCGTGCGCGCCCGCTGACCCAGCTGACCGACGTGCGTTTCATCGACACCGGCAATTTCGCGGCCAAGAGCGACAATATCATCGGCCTCGAATTCGCCGCGATCCACAAGTCGCTGCACGTCGCCGCCGAAGGCCAGTATCTCAAAGCCGACGCTTATGGCGCAGGCGACACTTTGAGCTTCACCGACTCTGCCACGCTCAACCTGTTCCCGGGCAATACCGCGACCGCGCTGGCGCCCTCGGGCAACCCCAGCTTCATGGGCGGCTATGTCGAGGCCGGATACTATTTCACCGGCGAGACCCGCGGCTACAAGAACGGCACCTTCGACCGCACCAAGGTCTTGAAGCCGTTCAGCAAGGGCGGCTGGGGGGCGCTCCAGCTCAACGGTCGGGTCGATTATCTCGACCTCGATTCGGGCAAGCTCAAAACCGCCTTCAACAACAACTTCCTGACCGGCGTCGCGACCGCTTCGAACAGCCTCAGCCGCGGCGGCAAGCAGCTTGGCTTCCTCGCCAGCCTGATTTGGATCCCCGAGGATTACATGCGCTTCCTGCTGCAATATTCGCATTCGGACATCACCGGCGGCCCGTTCGCGGCGACCGTCGATCCGACCTCGAGCGATCCGACCGACGAGCGCAGTTATGGCGTCGATGTCGTCATGACCCGCGCCCAGCTCGACTTTTAAAGGACCGTCGTTGCGTAGCGCCTTTCGTTCTCCTAGTTCCCCTTCGATTCGAAAGGCCGCCCCCTCGCCGTCAGGCGGGGGGGTTTCTTTTTCGGACGATGTGGTCGCAGCCGCCGATTCGGCTAGACTGCCGCTCATGGCCGATCCGCTGCGCATTGCCCGAACCATCGTCGAAGCACTCGACGAGGCCGCGCTGCTGATCGAGCATGACGTCGCCCGCATCGCCAACCGCTCCGCGCGCGCTCTGCTCGGGCCGCGGATCGAGGGGCACGACGTGCGCTTCGCGATCCGCCATCCGCGCGTGCTCGATCACATCCTTGCGCGGCGCGAGGCCGAGCTCGACGTCGTCGGGATCGGCGATCCGGGACGGACTTGGCGGGTCGCGGTGCGGCCGCTCGAGGCCGGGCTGGTATTCGTCCGCCTGACCGACCGCTCGCTCGCGGTGTCGGCCGAGCGGATGCGGGTCGATTTCGTTGCCAACGCCAGCCACGAGCTGCGCACGCCCTTGTCGGCGGTCCTTGGCTATGCCGAGACGCTGGCCGACGACGAGCTCGACAATGAGACTGTCGCGCGGTTCGGCACGACCATCCGCGGCGAGGCTCAGCGGATGTTGCGGATCGTCGAGGATCTGATGAGCCTGTCGCGGATCGAGGCCGATCGCTTCAACGCACCGGCCGAGGCGCTGGATATCGCGGCGGTCGTCGGCGAATCGATCGCCGACGCCGCGGTGGCCAGGCAGATGCTCCAGTGCGAGGTCAAGCTGGTCGGCGCCGACGATCTTTCACCGGTTCGCGGCGACCGCTCGCAGCTGATCCAATTGTTCGACAATCTGGTCAGCAATGCTTTGCGCTACGGCTGCGACAGCCCCGGCGCCTGCGTCGAGGTGCGCTTCACCGAGGACCGCGAACAGATGGCGGTGGCGGTGATCGATCACGGCCCGGGCATCGCGCGCGAGCACCTGCCCCGCCTGACCGAACGCTTCTACCGGGTCGACGACGCGCGCAGCCGCGAGTCCGGCGGCACCGGCCTTGGCCTCGCCATCGTCAAGCATATCGTCGAGCGCCACCGCGGCACCCTCGACATCAAGTCGTCGCTGGGTCGCGGAACCACCGTTACGGTCCGTCTGCCGATCGCCCGCTAGGGTTCAGACGCGGGTCGGATAGACGGGCGTGATGTCGACCGGGATGTGGCTCATGCGCGACGCGACCGCTTTGGCCTCGGCGTCCATCGCTCCCCATTTGGCGAGGAAGGCCTTGGCCCCGGCATGGTCGCCAGTCGCCTGGAGGCGGACGATCTCGGCGGTCAGCGCTGCGATCGCCGAGTCGAGCTTCGCCGGATCGATGCGGAAGCGCTCGACCTTCGGGTCCCACACGATCCCGCCTCTGTCGCGGATGTAGCGATATTGCATCGCCGCCCCGCGCCCGTGGGCGTCGGCGTCGCCGAAGCGCATCGCCCGGAACAGGCCGGCGATATAGGAGGCGCGGATGCGCGGCTTGTCGGCCTTGGGCAAGATGCCCTGGTCCATCATGTAAAGCACCTGATAAGCGCCCATGACGTCGGCCTTGGCCTCCTCGAACCCCGAATAAAGCTCCTTGAATTCGAGTTCGACCGTGGTGTCGCGGCCGCCGACCTTGATCGACCCCGGCCCGAGGCTGTGGGTCAACTCGTGAAACAGGGTTTCCAGATACATGTGCCGCTGATCGACGTTGGCGGCGTCGGCGGGGACCAACACCAGCGGCGCGATCGGTTTGAGGATGCGTTCGTACTTGGCGCCGAGGACGTTCTGGAGGATGACCTTCTTGGCGCCCTTGGCCTCGCGCACGCGCTCATCATTGGGCAGGTTGAAGGCGATGGCGCGGATACCGTGGTTGGAATCGCCGCCGCCGCGCAACTGGTCGACAACGCTGATCGGCGATTCGAACCCGCGCTTGAAATTCTTATACTGCTCCGCGACGGGCAAATGCGCTTCCATGTCGCGCAAATGACCCTTGTAGACATCGAGCGCGGCCGATTCCTTGGGGTTGCGGAGCGTGACATAGGCCTCGAACGCGGTCTTCCGCCCCATCAGCCCGTCGGTGTAGGTTTCATAGGGGCCAATCACCATTTCGATCGGCGTGTCCTTGAGATCCATCCAGGCGAGTTCGCTCTCGAAATAATCGTCGGTACGGAAGGCTTTGGCGCGAAGGGTGAGGAATTTCTTGAGGCTGGCGTTGGTGGTTTTCTCCGCGGCCTGATCGAGCAGCCTGGCGGCGGGCTCGAGCCATTCGCGATAGGCGACCGAATAAGGCACCGCGACCAGCTTCTCGCCATCGCGCTGGATCACCGAATAAGGGCTCATCAGCGCCTTGGCCTCGGCCGGATGCGCCTTCACATAAGCTTCGAAGTCGGCCTGGCTGAGGTCGGCGGGATAGAAGCCGCCGCCCTTGGGCCGGGCGGCCTTGCCGAAAAAGGGCTTGTCCTCCTCGGTCTCGTCCCACGGACCCATGAAGGTGTCGAAGCGCTGGAGCAGCGCCTTGTCGCCCGATTTCTCGATCTCGGCGCGCATCCGCACGTTATCGGCCGACACCTGGCGCAGATAGATGGGGTCCATCAGGTCCGCCGCCTGGATCAGCAGATTGACGACCTCGCGCTCTTCGGCGGTGAGATAAGCGGTGTCGACGTTGAGCGGGACGCTGGCGAGCTTTACGCCCTCGCCCGCTTCCGCGCCCGACGCCGCCGCGGACTGGTTGTTCGAGGAATCCTGCGCTTGGCAGGCGGCAAGGGACAGGAGCGCGAGTGCGGCGGTCGCCGCGAGCAAGGGGCTTTTGGTCATGGCCACGCGAACTAGCACCCGCGGCGCGCGAGGCAAATCTTGTTCGATCGGCGGACGAACGTGGGGGGTTAGGCGAGCGCCGCCCGCGCCATCTCCGTGAACCGCTGCATCAACTCGCGCAGCGGGAACGGCCCGTGGCTGACACGCGCGCAGCCCGCCAGCGCCCAGATGGGCTTGGCCGGAGCGCCCGGAAAGGCGATCAGGTTGAGCGGCAGCGGGACCTCGCGCACCACGCGCTCGATTTCGCGCGGATCGGCGAGCCGGGGCACGAAGAAGCCACTCGCGCCGGCGTCGGCGAAGGCCTTGCCGCGCTCGATCACCGAATCGAGCGGCGCCGCCTGATCCTTGATGCGAAGGTCGGTGCGCGCGTTGATGAAGAAGTCGCTGCCGACCGCGCGGCGGATCGCGGCGATCCGTTCGACCTGGCGGGCGAGCGGGTGAAGCCCCTCCCCGCCGATCATCTGATCCTCAAAGTTGCAGCCGACCGCGCCCGTTTCCTTGAGCCGCGCGACATTTTCGCCGCCCGCGACCGGATCGGCCGAATAGGCGCCCTCGAAATCCACCGCCACGGGGAGGTCGACCGCGCCGACGATGCGCCGGGCGTTGGCGAAGACCAGGTCGAGCGGAACCTGCTCGCCGTCGGCCAGCCCAAGCGCGTCGGCGACCGGGTGGCTGCCGGTGGCGATCGCCTTGGCACCGGCCGCGGCGACCACCTTGGCGCTGCCAGCGTCCCAGATGTTGTAGAGCACCACCGGGTCGCCGGGTACGTGAAGCGCGGCGAAGCGAGCGAAGGCGGTCATGGGCATGGTCGGAACTCCTGTCGGGCGGGCCTTCCTTACCACCGCTGCTCGCTCGATTGCCACGGCCGACTGGCCCGCTTAGGCTCGGGCGATGCGCACCCTGATCCTGGCCGCCGCCTCCTTGACCCTCGTCACTCCCGCGGCATCGGCGCAGAGCAGCCTAACCGCCCCGCTGCCGCCGGTCCTGCCGTGGAGCGGCGCGAGCGAACGACTGATCGTCACGCCGGGCGATCCGTGGATCACCCCGATCGAGGCGAGCGGCTTTCAGCAAACGCCATCCCATGCCGCGACTCGCGCCTGGCTCGAGCGGCTGGTCGCCGCCTCGCCGCTGCTCCGGCTCGAAGTATTCGGCAAGACCGCGCAAGGGAGGGAGCTTTACGCCATCCGGGCGTCCAAAGCGGACGGAGCGCCCAAGCCAGTCCTGTTTGCCCAAGGCGGCATCCACGCAGGCGAGATCGACGGCAAGGACGCCGGCATGATGCTGCTGCGCGACATCGCGCTGCGCGGCAAGGACCGTCTGCTCGACCGCGCCGACCTGGTGTTCGTGCCGATCTTCAACGCCGACGGGCATGAGCGGACTTCCGAATTCAACCGCCCCAACCAGCGCGGGCCGGCCAACCAGGGGTGGCGAACCACCGCTCAGAACCTCAACCTCAACCGCGATTATCTCAAGGCCGACACGCCCGAGATGCGCGCGATGCGGAGCTACCTCAACCGGCTCGATCCGGCGCTGATCCTCGACCTCCACGTCTCCGACGGGGTCGATTACCAGTATGACATCACCTTCACCTTCCCCGGCTGGGCGGGCTCGCCCAGCCATTCGCCAGCCATCGGCCGCTGGCTCGACGCCAACTACCGCCCGGCGGTGACCAGCGCGTTGACCCGCGCCGGGCATATCCCCGGGCTCTACATCGAGGCGATCGACCCGCGGAAGCTGGAGAAGGGCGCGTCGCTCAGTCCCGACCATCCGCGCTATTCGACCGGCTATGGCGAACTCGCGCGGCAACCGACCGTGCTGGTCGAAACCCATTCGCTCAAACCCTATCGCCAGCGCGTGCTCGGCACCTATGTGCTGATCGAGGAATCGCTCCGGCTGGTGGGCGAGCGTGGCCCGGATCTCCAGCAAGCGATCGCCAGGGATCGCGCTTCGCGGCCCAGCACCAGCGTGCTGACGTGGAAGCCGCTAGACAAGCCGCTGTTCACGATCCCGAGGTTCAAGGGCATCGCCCACGACACCTATCGATCGGCGGCGTCAGGCCGGGACGAAGTTCGCTGGCGCGGTACGCCGGTGACCTTCGACCTGCCGGTATTCATCCAGGCGCCGGACTTCATCACCACGCTGCCTGCCGCTTGGTGGGTGCCGGCGACCAAGCCCGACGTCATCGCGTTGCTCAAGCTGCATGGCATCGCCTTTCAGACGATCGCCGGACCGCGCACCGTCTCGCTCGACATGGTGCGCTTGAACGAACCGAGGCTGAAGGACGCCGACGAGGGTCATATCCCGCTGACCGCAGCCGCCTATGTCCATGCGCCGCGCTCCGAGAACTTCCCCGCCGGTTCGGTGCGCGTGCCGTCCGCCCAGCCGCTCGGCCTGCTCGCCGCGGCGATGCTCGAAGCCGAAAGCCCCGATTCTCTGCTCGCGTGGAATTTTTATCCGGAAATCCTGATGCGCACCGAATATATGGAAGGGTATGTCATCGCCCCGCTCGCCGATCGGATGCTAGCCAGCAATCCGGCGTTGAAGGCGGAATTCGAGGCCAAGCTGCGCACCGACCGCAAGTTCGCGCGCGACCCAGACGCCCGGCTTGGCTGGTTTTACGAGCGCACGCCTTATTACGACGAACGCTTCCTGCTCTATCCGGTCGGCCGCGAACTCCAGCCCTAGGTTAGTGGACGAAGCGCGCGACGACGTCGCGGTACGAGCGGCTGACCTTGATCTGCGCGCCCGAGTCGAGAACCAGGAAGCATTCGCCGTTGGTGTGCGGCTTGACCTGGCGGACGAGGTCGAGGTTGACGATGGTCGAGCGGTGGACGCGCTGAAAACGGCGCGGGTCGAGGCGTTTCTCGAGGTCCTTCATCGTCTCGCGCAGGATCAAGGTGTTGTCGCCGGTCTGGATGCACATGTAATCGCCGGCGGCGTCGATGCGCTCGATGCGGTCGACCTCGACCCGGAAGATCTGGCCCTGGTCTTTGATGTTGATGGTCTTCTCGAAGCGGTTGGCGGCGTGGCCCTCGGGCGCGGCGTCGGCCATTTCCTCGGCCGCCTCGGGGGCATGCTCGGTGAGCGCTTCCTTGAGCCGCTCGGCCTCGTCGACGCTGCGTTTCTCGGACAAGCGCAGGCGCACGCGGTCGAGCGTTTCGGCCAATCGGTCCTCGTCGACCGGCTTCATCAGATAATCGACCGCCTGGGCATCGAACGCGCGCAGGGCATGGTCGCCGTACGCGGTGACGAAGACGAACAGGGGCGGCTCGATGTCCATCAGTCCCTGGATCACCGAAAAGCCGTCGAAGCCCGGCATCTGGATGTCGAGGAAGACGAGGTCGGGCTTGTGGGTCTTGATCTGGCGGATCGCCTCCCGCCCGTTGGCGGCGGTGGCGACGATCTCGACGTCGTCATGCGCCTGAAGCCGTAGTTGCAGGCCCTGGGTGGCCAGCGGTTCGTCGTCGACCAGGATGGTCCGGATGCTCATTCGCCGCTCTCTCCGCTTTCGTAAGGAATTTCCACGATAACGCTGAAGCCCCCATATTCGTTCGACCGTGCCTCGAAACGATGGTCTTCGCCATAGGCCTGGCTCAAGCGGTCGCGGATATTCGCCAATCCGACCCCGGTCGAGGGGCTGGTCGCGACCGCTCCGCCCTCGCCCTCACCATTATCGGCGACCTCGATCAACACCCGCGTGCCGATCAGCCGCGCGGTGAGCCAGATGTCGGCACCATTTTCGCGCGGGGTCACCGCATATTTGATCGCATTCTCGATCAGCGGCTGGAGCAACAGCGAGGGCAGGCGGGCGCCGATCGTCTCGGGCTCGATCCGGAAATGCGGGCGCAGCCGCTCCTCGAAGCGCATCTTCTCGATCTCGAGATAGAGTTTGAGCGTCTCGACCTCCTGCGCCAGCGTGACCTTCGCGGTCGGCTCGTTGGCGAGTGTGTAGCGCAGGAAGCTCGATAGCCGCGCAAGCATGGCATTGGCGCGGTCGGTCTGTTTCAACAGCACCAAGGTCGAGATCGAATTCAAGGTGTTGAACAGGAAATGCGGGTTGAGCTGGTAGCGGAGCATCGCCAGCTGGGCGCTCGAGGCCTGGTTCTCGAGCCGCTCGCGCTGGTCGATCTGGTCCTCGAGCAGGAGGAAATAATTGATCCCGTAGTAAAGCGCCGCCCACGCCGCGAGCAAAGTGAAATTGAGCAGGATCGCGCCCAGATATTCGATCCCCGCAGGGGTCGAATCGGGCTTGAGGAAGGTCGCGTAGCTCCACGTCTCGATGACCGAGAACATGCTCGAGGCGAGCATCACCGCGGCAAGGCTCAGCGCCATCGTCCACACCGGGCGTAGCCGGATCAGCCGCCGGAACAAAGTCGCCAGCAGCAGGGTCAGCGAATAGCCCGACAGGGTCAGAAGAACGGTGTGGACGAGCCACATCCAGCCCATCGAATTGGCGAAGCCGGAGAGCGAGCGGAGGAAGAAATAGCCGCTCCAGCCGATCGTCTGGAGGATCCAGAAAGCGCGGTTCTTGTCGTCGAAAAAGGGCTGGTCGAGGCCCATCCCCTGCGCGATCGGGGCGGCCGGCGAGCGCACCTTCACCTGCTCCCGCCGGCGCGCCGAATGGGGAGTTTCGGGAATCTTCTCGATGGTCGCGCCCTTGCTCGCCATGGTTGGGATATAGAGCCCTCCGCCACCCTTTGCGAGCGCCGGTGGACGGGGCCGCCGCGCTCTCCGCAAATCTGCGTTTCTGTGGCGGTCCTTAACCCGGCATCAACTCTCTTTCGCTAGTCCTCGTCACTCGGGCGTCGTCGTGAGGACCATGTACAAGGCACCAGATCGCTACAAACGGCTGATTTCTGCGCGGCTTCCGGGCGGGGAATCGGCTGGGCTGACGGCGGGCACCGTCGATACGGAAAATTCGCCGCTGCGCGATGTCCAACTGATGTCGCGCGCGCATCTCGCCCCGTTCTTCGCCGCCGCGAACGTCTCCGCCGCGCTGGTCCTCGTCATCAATTTGTGGGTCGCGGCGCCGACCGGGCTGCTGCTGCCCTGGGCGCTGGTGGTGGGAATGGTCAACCTGCTCGCGATGCAGCTTGCCCGGACCCAGTCGATCACCTGCGTCGGGCGCTCCGGCAGGGCGGTTCCGCAATGGCAGCTGATCGGCGACGTCGCGCTTCGTGCCGCGGTCTGGCTCAGCGTCCCGCTCTACCTTTTTCCATCGCTCGACCCCGCCGACCAGATGCTGGCCGCCTCGCTCATGGCCGCGCTCGGACTTGCCGCATTGGGGCTGGTGGTGGTCCCGGCCTGCGTCACCGCGTGGCTGGTGGCGTTCACCGCGGCGGTCGTCGGGGTCCTGTTCATCGCCCGCGACACCATTCCCTTCCAGCATATGCTGCCGATGGTCTTCACCCTCGGGGTGTCGATCTTCGGGGTGCTGGCGGTGGCGCGCTGGGCCTTCCGACAGCTCGAGACCAACGCCGACGTCGGCACCCAGAGCGAAAGCGCGAGCCAGCTGCTGCTAGAATATGAGCAGCGCGGCGTGGGCTGGCTGTGGCAGGTCGATTCCGAAAATCGCGTGTCCTACATCAGCTCGCGGATGAGCACCCTGCTCGGCCGTCCCGGAGCGCAGCTGATCGGCCACTCGCTGCCCTCGCTGCTCGGCGGCCATGCCGAACTCGGCCGGGTGCTGCTCGACAAGAAGCCGTTCAACGCGCTCGAGATGGAACTGCGGACCGAGCGCGGCAATCGTTGGGTCTCGATGGCGGGCGATCCGATCGTCGATCCCGCCGGCCGTTTCGAGGGTTTCCGCGGAGTCGGCTCGGACATCACCGAAATCCGCCAGACGCAGGAGCGGCTGACCCATCTCGCCAATGTCGACGTGCTGTCGGGCCTGCCCAACCGCGGCCGGGTTCGCCAGTTGCTGGGCGAGTGCCTGCGCTCGGCGACGGTCAACAATGTGCCGTGTGCGATCATGTTCCTCGACCTCGACGGGTTCAAGCCGGTCAACGATACTTATGGTCACCCCAAGGGCGATGCGGTGCTCCGCGCGGTCGCCAAACGGCTGGTCGACGAGGTTGGCGCGGATGGCCACGTCGGGCGCATGGGCGGCGACGAATTCGCCATCGTCATCATCGACGGCCAGAGCCGCAAGCGGGTCGAGCATCTGTGCGACAGCATCATCGCCTCGATCAGCCAGCCCTATCAAATCGACCAGACCCAGATCGTCATCGGGGTGTCGGTCGGCTGCGCCTTCGGGCCGATCGACGGAGCGACCGTCGACGACCTCATTCTGAAGGCCGACCTCGCGCTGTACCAAGCGAAGGATGCGGGCCGCGGCTGTGCGCGCTATTTCTCGTCCGAACTGCAGTCGGAGCAGGAAGACCGCGTTCGGCTCGAGGCCGATCTTCGCACCGCCCTGTCGTCGAACCAGTTCCACCTCGTCTTCCAGCCGCTGATCAGCGCCAAGACCCAGATGCTGATCGGGTTCGAGGCGCTGCTGCGCTGGAACCACCCCAAGCGGGGGCTGGTGCCGCCCAACACCTTTATCCCGGTGGCCGAGGAAATCGGTTTGATGCCGACCATCGGCCAATGGGTGATCGAGGAATCGTGCCGCGCCGCCGCGAGCTGGCCCGAGGCAATTTCGGTCGCGCTCAACATCAGCCCGAAGCAGATCGTCCTCGCCTCGCTCCCCAACCTCGTCAGCGAGACGCTCGCGCGGCACAAGGTCGCGGCCAACCGCCTCGAGCTCGAGGTGACCGAAGGCGTGTTCCTCGGCGACAAAGGCACGACCCTCGATGTGCTGCGGCGCCTGCGCTCGCTCGGCATCGGCATCGCGCTCGACGATTTCGGGACCGGCTATTCCTCGATCGGCTATCTCAACAAAGCGGTCTTCCACAAATTGAAGATCGACGGCAGCTTCGTCCGCGAGGCCGGCACCCGCAGCGAGAATGTCGCGATCATCCAGTCGATCGTGCAATTGGCCCAGAGCTTCCGCATGACCGTGACCGCCGAGGGCGTCGAGACCGCCGAGGATTTCGAGCGCATGCGCGACCTTGGGGTCGACTTCATCCAGGGCTATTTGTTCGGCAAGCCGCTGACCTATGAACGCGCCAACGCCATGGTCGTCGGGCTCGGCGCGAAGAGAATTGCTAGCTAGCGCGTTTCAGTACCGCGCGAGGATGAAGGCGCGGGCGGCGCGGAACTCAACCGGAGTAACCCGGCCGTCGCCATTACCATCGGCGATCGTTCGCAATTCGGCCGTCGCGGCCTCGACCTCGGCCGGCGACATCACCCGATCGCCATCGCGGTCGAAGGCCTTGAGCGCCCATTGATGGATCACCCAGTCGCGCTCGATCAGGCTCGCGGCCGCGGCGACTGGCGGGGTTGAAGCGGCGACGGCGGCCGCTGCGCCAAGGATGAAAAACGCAATCATGCCGGGTGAAACGCGCGCTGCCCCGGATCGCTCCCGAGCCTTAAAGCGCGAGGTTCAGCCGCACTCCGAAATTGTCGATCCCCGGGTTCTGGCGGGCGAACAAGGTGGCGTGGCTCATATGGACCCAGCTCGCCTCGATGCTGAGCCGGTCGTTGACCCTGGCCCCGACCGCGACCTCGGGCTCGAACAGGATCCGACTGCCGAATGCGATCTTGTCTTCGCGCTGGAATTTGCCGTCGGAGCCGGTGTGGACCGCGAGGCCGATACCGGGCCGGAAATAGATGGTGTCGCCGAACTTCGCGGACACGCCGATCGCGCCATAATTGGTCTCGCCGGAAGTGTTGACGGCGATGAATCCGTAAGGCTGGAGCCGGGTGGCGCCGATGCGGCCCCCGCGGATCCCGACCGACACATCCATCCCGCCCTCGATCCCCGACTTGGTCAGCGGGGTGTCGACATCGTGGATGTGGACGCCGCCGAAAATCTCGGTCGCGGCGGCGGGGGATGCGGCGGCGCTGGCGAGGCCCGCTGCAAGCGCCAGCTGGATGATTGACTTCACTGCGGCTGATCCTTTTTTTGGGAAAGGCGGATTGCAAGCGCCGCTTACAGTCGAAAAATCCAATCGGATCAAGCAGCTGATTGCCATTCCCTGAGCCAATCGGTGGGCAGGAGGAGCATCCACACGTTGAGCGTGAGGTTGTCGCGGATGACCAACAAGGGGATCAGTTCGAGCACTAGCACCGTCGCCACCGACGCCCACAGCGGCAATCGCCGAGCGACCAGAAACCCGATCGCCATCATTGTGATGTCCGACAGCGAGTTGAGGATGCTGTCGCCGCTATAGCCGAGCGCCGCGGTCGCCTCGCGATAGCGGTCGATGACCATCGGCGTGTTCTCGACAATCTCCCACGCCGCTTCGACGGCGAGCGCCGCGGCGAAGCGCTTGGCCACCGCCCAGCGCGGAAAGATCCAGGCGAGAGCGGCGTAAAACAGGAAGCCATGGACGATGTGGCTGAGGCTGTACCAGTCGGCCACCATCTGGCTCTGCTCGGGTCCGACCTGGCCCCACCAATCAAGCCGGCCGCAGGTGCACAGGAGATTGCGCCCCATCAGAAAGAGGATCGCGGCGGCGATGGCGAAGATCGCGATGGCAATGGCGGAGGAGCGGCGGGTCGCGGTCATGCCAACGACCATGATCGAGACAAAGCCGCTTGCAAAGTGCCGCGCTTCCTTGGACAGCCCCATCCATGCTGCGCGCCTACGGTCCAAAAAGCGATGGGAAGCCGATCGATCCCGGCCAGCAGAAAATCCCCGACGACGCCACCTGGATCGACCTTGAGTGTCCGACCCGTGAGGAAGAGGCGCTGGTCGAGCGCTGCCTCGGGGTCGACATCCCGACCCGCTCCGAACTCGAGGAAATCGAGCCCTCCAGCCGCCTCTACGAGCAAAGCGGAACGCTCTATATGACGGTGAGCACGCTGACCGGAGTGACCGAAGGCTCGCCGACGACCTCGCCAATCGGCTTCGTCCTGACCGACGATCGCGTCGTCACGCTGCGCTATGCGACGCCCAAGTCGCTGCGCGCCTTTATCGCGCATGTCGGGCGGGACCGCGATCTGGTCCGCAATGCCCCGACCGCTTTGTTTCGGCTGCTCGATTCGATCGTCGATCGGCTGGCCGACGAATTGGAGCTGGTCGGGTCGAACATTGAGTCTCTGTCTGCGCAAGTGTTCGAAGCCAATCTGGAGGCCCGGCGAATCCCTGCCGCCAAGCTGACCGGGCTGCTGACCCAGATCGGGCAGACCCAGAATTTGCTGACCAAGAGCCGCTATTCAGCGGTCAGCATGGGGCGGATGCTGAGCTTCCTCGCCGGGTCCGAGCGGATGAACGGCAATAACCTCGACCGTCCGGTCCATCTCGGCGGACTCGCCACCGACATCAACGCGCTGTCCGAGCATGCCAGTTTCCTCAACGACAATCTGATCTTCCTGCTCGATGCCTGCCTGGGGCTGATCAGCGTCGAGCAAAATGCGGCGATGAAGCTGTTTTCATGGGCCGCGGTGGTGTTCCTGCCGCCGACCCTGATCGCCGGCATTTACGGCATGAACTTCGATTATTTCCCGGAGCTCAAATGGCATTACGGCTATTTTGTCGCGCTCTTGCTGATGCTGGCGAGCGCGGTTCTGCCCTATCTCTATTTCCGCTGGCGCCGCTGGATCTGAGCTAGACGGTTTCGTCCGCGGGGGCCGGGCGGCGGCGGGCCAATGCGGCATAGGCCAACGCCAGCTCCCCGGCGACGCTGGTATCCTCGCCCGCGACTTTCGAACAGGCGGCCCGGCGTGCTTCGGCGGCGCGGCGATGAAAATAAGCGGAATCATGCGGTTCCGCGGGAGTCGAGGGTTTGAAAAAGCTGTTCATGGTACAAGCGTAACGCCCGGAATCGACAAAAGTGAGACAATCGAAAGCGGCCTGGCGCGGCACGGCTTCGTTCCGGCGCGAGAAGCCCGCCGAGGCGACTTATTTGCGGGTCGCCGGGGGGCTTGCTAAGGCCCGCGGCACCGCGATGCCGCTTCGTCGCTTCTTTCCTCGCGTAACCAAAGGTCCCCCATGATCCCGACCGGCCAGGACAGCCTCGGCACCCGTTCCACCCTCGAGGTCGGGGGCGAGTCTTACGCTTATTATTCGTTGGCCAAGGCGGCCGAGACGCTTGGGCCAATCGATCGCCTGCCCTTCTCGATGAAGGTGCTGCTCGAGAATTTGCTGCGCTTCGAGGACGGGGTCACGGTTACCCGCGACGACCTCCAGGCGATGGCCGACTGGCTGGACGAGCGGCGCATCAACCGCGAGATCCAGTACCGCCCGGCGCGGGTGCTGATGCAGGATTTCACCGGCGTGCCCGCGGTGGTCGATCTCGCCGCAATGCGCGACGCGATGAAGTCGCTCGGCGGCGATCCCCAGAAGATCAATCCCTTGGTCCCGGTCCATCTGGTCATCGACCATAGCGTGATGGTCGACGAGTTCGGCACTCCCAAAGCGTTCGAGCGCAACGTCGAACTCGAATATGCCCGCAACGGCGAGCGCTACGAATTCCTCAAATGGGGCGCCACGGCGTTCGACAATTTCCAGGTCGTCCCGCCGGGCACCGGCATCTGCCACCAGGTCAACCTCGAGCATATCGCGCAAACAGTGTGGGCCAGTCCCGACCAGAATGGGGACATGGTCGCTTATCCGGACACATTGGTCGGCACCGACAGCCATACGACGATGGTCAATGGGCTGGGCGTGCTCGGCTGGGGCGTTGGCGGGATCGAGGCCGAGGCGGCGATGCTGGGACAGCCGGTCAGCATGCTGGTGCCCGAAGTCGTCGGCTTCCGTCTCGACGGCCGGCTCGGCGAGGGGATTACCGCGACCGACCTCGTCCTGACGGTAACGCAGATGCTGCGCAACAAGGGCGTGGTCGGGCGCTTCGTCGAATTCTTCGGCCCCGGGCTCGACTTTCTCAGCCTCGCCGACCGGGCGACCATCGCCAACATGGCGCCCGAATATGGCGCGACCTGCGGCTTTTTCCCGATCGACGGGCGGACACTCGACTATCTGCGCCTCACCGGCCGCGAGGAATCGCGGATCGCGCTGGTCGAGGCCTACGCCAAGGCGCAGGGCATGTGGCGCGACGCGGGCGCGCCCGATCCCTTGTTCACCGACACGCTCGAGCTCGACATGGCCGCGATCGAGCCGTCGCTCGCGGGACCCAAACGGCCACAGGACCGGGTCTTGCTGACCCACGTCGACGACGAGTTCAACCGCGACCTCGAGGGCGTCTATCGCAAACAGGACGATCCGCGAGTGCCGGTGCCGGGGCTCGACCATGACCTCGGCAATGGCGACGTCGTCATCGCGGCGATCACCAGCTGCACCAACACCTCTAACCCAAGCGTGCTGGTCGCCGCCGGGCTGGTCGCGCGCAAGGCCCGCGCCAAGGGGTTGATGACCAAGCCGTGGGTCAAGACCAGTCTCGCGCCCGGAAGCCAGGTGGTCACCGACTATCTCAACTCGAGCGGGCTTAGCGAGGATCTCAATTATCTGGGCTTCGACCTCGTCGGTTACGGCTGCACCACCTGCATCGGCAATTCGGGGCCATTGGCAGAGCCGATCAGCAAGGCGATCGCCGACCATGATCTGATCGCCGCGAGCGTCCTCTCTGGCAACCGCAATTTCGAGGGCCGCGTGTCACCCGACTGCCGCGCCAATTATCTCGCCTCGCCGCCGCTGGTCGTCGCGTTCGCGCTCAAGGGTACGGTCCGCACCGACATGGTCCACGAGGCGATCGGGACCGGCAGCGACGGCGCGCCGGTGTTCCTCAAGGACATCTGGCCCTCGAACGAGGAAATCCGCGCGCTTGTCGATGCCCACGTCCATTCGGACATGTTTCGCAAACGCTATGCCGACGTCTATCGCGGCGACGAGAATTGGCGGGCGATCGAGGTCAAGGGCGGTGACACTTACGACTGGCCGGCCGGCTCGACCTATATCCAGAACCCGCCTTATTTCACCGGCATGACGATGACCCCGATCGCGCCCGGGGACATCATCGACGCACGACTGCTCGCTCTGTTCGGCGATTCGATCACTACCGACCACATCTCCCCTGCGGGCGCGATCAAGCCCGACAGCCCGGCGGGTCGCTATCTGCTCGATCATCAGGTCGGGCGCGGCGAGTTCAACAGCTATGGCGCGCGGCGCGGCAATCATCAGGTGATGATGCGCGGCACCTTCGCCAACATCCGCATCAAGAACCGCATGCTTGAGGGAATTGAGGGCGGCTTCACCCGTGGCCCGACCGGCGAGCAGATGGCGATCTATAACGCCGCCATGGCTTATGCCGCGGACGGCCTCCCGCTGATCGTCATCGCGGGCAAGGAATATGGCACCGGCAGCTCGCGCGACTGGGCCGCCAAGGGCACCAATTTGCTCGGGGTCAAGGCCGTCATCGCCGAGAGCTTCGAGCGCATCCACCGCTCGAACCTGGTCGGAATGGGGGTCCTCCCGCTCCAGTTTCAGGACGGCGAGTGCGGCGACAACTTCGGGCTCGACGGGACCGAGACGTTCACGATTCTGGGCGTCGAAACGCTCGAACCGCGGCAGGATGTCAGCGTCGAGGTCGCGCGCGCCGACGGCACCCGCTTCCACTTCATCGCCCGCTGCCGGATCGATACGTTCAACGAGCTCGAATATTATCGCTCGGGCGGGATCCTGCAGTACGTGCTGCGGAGGCTGGCAGCCTGATGACAGGGGATCTGGTTGCGTCCTGCCATTGCGGGCGAGCGACCATCCGCCTGCCGCGCAAGCCCGACTCGATCACCCACTGCAACTGCAGCTTGTGCACCAAGACCGGCTTTCGCGGCGTCTATTTTTCGTCCGCTGAATTGGTCATCGAAGGCGCGTTCGATTCCTACGTTCGAAGCGACCTCAGCCGCGCGTACCTCGCCAATCACCGCTGCAAGACCTGCGGCATCTTCACCCATTGGACGCCATTGAGCGACCCGCCGCACGAGCGGATCGGGGTCAATGCCCGATTGATTGACGAAGCGATGCTGGAGGGCGTTCCAATCAGCCAAGTCGACGGCCGGAGCTGGGACGAGTGACCATGGTCGAACTCGCCGTCGAAGTCGTCGGCTGGTCCGGCGCGCTGCTCATCCTCGCCGCTTATCTGTTGCTCTCGATGGGGCGATTGACCGGCCAGTCGCGCGCCTATCAATGGATGAACGTCGTCGGGGCCGCGGGCTTCGTCGTCAACGGCTGGTGGCACGGTGCGCTGCCCTCGACCTCGCTCAACGTCGTATGGATGGCAATCGGGATCGTCGCTTTATGGAAAATCGCATCGCGCCGCAGCTCATCGACCTGAGCCACGTCATCGAGGACGGCATGGTCACGTTCGGCGACCTGCCCGGCCCGCACATCTGCGATTACTGGACCCGCGAAGACTCCGCCGACCGCTACGACGACGGGTCGAGTTTCCAGATCGGCCGCATCGACATGGTCGCGAACACCGGCACCTATCTCGATTCGCCGTTTCACCGTTATGCGGAGGGCAACGACCTTGCGCGCCTGCCGCTCGAATCGCTCGCCGACCTTGAAGGCTTGGTGTTGCGGCGGCCATTCGAGCAGGGCCTTGCGATCGACACCGATGCGTTCGACGGGTTTGAGGTGCGCGGCAAGGCGGTGCTAATCGCCACCGGCTGGGACCGGCATTGGCGGACCGAGGCCTATAAGCTCGATCACCCGTTCCTGACCGCGGCGGCGGCGGAGTGGCTCGCCGGGCAGGGCGCGGCGCTGGTCGGGATCGACAGTTACAATATCGACCAGACCAGCGTCCGCGCGCGACCGGTCCACACCGTCCTGCTCGGCGCCGACATCCCGATCTGCGAGCATATGACCGCGCTCGACCAAGTTCCGGACCGCGGCTTCCGCTTCTCCGCGGTGCCGCCGAAGATTTCCGGAATGGGGACCTTCCCGGTGCGTTGCTATGCGGTGATCGAGGCCTGAAGCCAGTCGGGGACGACGGCATTGTCCGGGATGGCGTCGACGCGGGCGTGGACCACCGACAGGTCGACCGCGGGATATTCGGCGCGGGTGCGGGCGGGGTCGCCGCCGCCCTCGACCACGAACAGCCGCCGGTTGACCTTGGACCGCCAGTTCATCCGCGCGGTATTTTCCTGTCCGACGAAACAGCCCTTGGTGAAGCTGACCCCGTTCAATTCGGTGGCATTGCACTCAAGCCAGAGCAGGTCGCCGAGCTCGGCCGCTCCCTCGGTGACGCCGAGACGCAGGCGGTGCTCGAGCCAACCACTCGCCGGGGCATCGGGAGCGGCCAGCCAGCGCCGCCCGAGCGCTGCCAGGCGCGGGTCCGGCGCTCCCTCTTCTCCGTCCGGCGACCAATGCACCGCCAGCGCTTCGTCGCGCGCAATGACGATCGGCCGGCGCAGGCGATAGATCGACAGGCGCTTGATCAGGTCGTCGGCCGCGGCGGCCTCGCAATCGAGCAACAATTCGTCACCATCGGCCCAGACGAAGAAATCGAACTGGGTCTTGCCCTGCGGGGTCAGCAGCCCGGCCCACACCGGCAAGGCGCCGGCGACGTCGCTCGTCACCAGCCCCTGCAGGAAGCCGCGCACATCCTCGCCCGAGAGGCGGATGACGGCGCGATCGGCGAGGGTGGTGCCAGTCGTAGTGGATTGAGCCATTGCCTTTAGCTAGGGAGGCGGGGTGAGCGACACAATCACCATTCGCCGCCCCGACGACTGGCACGTCCATTTGCGCGACGGGGAGATGTTGCAAGCGGTGGCGCCGTTCACCGCGCGCCAGTTCGCCCGCGCCATCGTCATGCCCAATCTGTCGCCGCCGGTGACCAGCGTTGCCGGGGCAAGCGAATATCGCGACCGCATCCGAGCGGCTGCGGGCCCGGGCTTCACCCCGTTGATGGCGGCATACCTCACCGACGACACCGACCCCGACGAGCTTGAGCGCGGGCATCGCGAGCAAGTGTGGATCGCGGCCAAGCTGTATCCGGCCGGCGCGACCACCAACAGCGCGTCGGGCGTCACCGATATCCGTCATATCCACGCCGTGCTCGAGCGGATGGAGAAGATCGGCATGGTGCTGTGCGTCCACGGCGAGGTCACCGACCCGGCGGTCGACGTGTTCGATCGCGAGGCGGTGTTCATCGAGCGGGTGCTGAGCGGGCTGGTGAGCGACTTCCCGGCGCTCAAGATCGTGTTCGAACACATCACCACCCGCGACGCCGCCGACTTTGTCCGCGATGCGCCCGCGACCGTCGCCGCGACGGTGACCCCGCAGCATTTGATCATCAACCGCAACGCCTTGTTCGCGGGCGGGCTTCGGCCTCATGCATATTGCCTGCCGGTGGCCAAGCGCGAGGAGCACCGGATTGCGGTGCGTCAGGCGGCGACCTCGGGCAGTCCCAAATATTTCCTCGGCACCGACAGCGCGCCGCATACGCGCGAGGCGAAGGAAAGCGGATGCGGTTGCGCCGGCATTTTCAACGCTCCGTACGCGCTCGAAAGCTATGCCACGGTGTTCGACGAAGAAGGCGCGCTCGACCGGTTCGAGGGCTTTGCCAGCGAGCATGGCGCGCGCTTCTACGGGCTTCCGCTGAACGAGGGCAGGGTCACGCTCGAACGAGGCGCCAATGCGGTGCCGGACGCGATTGCAGGACTGGTCCCGTTCCATGCGGGCGAGACGCTAAAGTGGAGAATTCAGAGCCCGCGCGGGCCGGCCTAGCCGCAGCCCGCTCCGTCATCGGGTCCCGCTCCGCTCGAGCCGATCACCTCGTCGAAATGAGCGTCGAGCCGGCGGTAGCATTCGCAACTGCGTTGCTCGAGCCCGGCGCGGTCGGTCACGCGGATGGTCCCGCGGCTGGTCTCGACCAGGCCCTCGGCGGAGAGTTCCTTGATCACCGCATTGACCGTCGTCCGCTGCACCCCGAGCAGGCCGGCGAACGCTTCCTGGGTGAGCGCGATGCGGTCGCCGGCGCGGTCCTGCGCATGGAGCAGCCAGCGCGCCGCGCGCTCGGGGATCGAATGATAGGCATTGCACGCCGCCGACTGCATGACCTGCGCGAGCAGATAATCGGAGAAGCGGCAGAACAGGTTTGAAATGAACCCCGAGCGGCCCTTGGCGTCCTCGAGCGCGCTCATCGAAATGCGGAAAGCGTCGCCGCCGACGAGCGTGACCGCGCGCGAAAAGGCCGGGGCGTGGCCGCAGCTGACGATCCCGCCGACCGCGCCTTCACGGCCGACCGAGGCGACCTCGACCGAGCGCGAGCCGGCGAGCTCGACCCCCATCGAGATCATCGTCTCGCCGATCGGAAAGAAGCTGTAGCGAACCTCGTCGCCGCGGGTCAGGACGACATCGCCGGGCTTGAGCGAGACCAGCTGCCCATGCGCTTCGATCAGCGCCCGCGCGTCGGCATCGAAGGTCGACAGCAAGCGGTTTCCGGCGAACGCGGTTTCGGACGAGTTTTCCATCAATGGCATTTGAACCGTTCGAACGGTTCAAGGCAAGCGGTGCAACGCCATTGCGCCTTGCACGGGGTCGCGCCGAAGCGGCTGACCTCCTCGGTCTCGATCGAGCCGCATTGCGGGCAGGTCGCGGTGGCTGCGTCGCTCGGCGGGGCGATGCCATAATCGTGCAGCCGCTGACGGCCGCGCGGCGTGATCCAGGCGCTGGTCCACGGCGGGAACAGCACGCGTTCCACCAGCACATCGCGAAATCCCGCGGCGTCGAGCGCGGCGCGGATCGCGCCCTCGATCGCGATCGTCGCCGGGCAGCCGGTATAGGTCGGGCTGATCTGCACCCGCGGCGGATCATGCGCGATGCCGCGCACGATGCCGAGGTCGGTAATCGACAGCACCGGGATTTCGGGATCGGGGACGGAGTCGAGCACGGCCATCACGGCCGCCTCGTCGAGGGTGTCGACTGCGTTCACGGGAGCCAAGGTTTACACCCGTTCGAGCGCGAGCGCGATGCCCTGACCGACGCCGATGCACATGGTGGCGAGGCCGAGCTTTCCCCCGCTCCGCTGAAGCTCTTCGGTCAGCGTGAGCGCGAGGCGGGCGCCCGACATGCCGAGCGGATGGCCCAATGCGATGGCGCCACCATTGGGGTTCACATGCGGCGCATCCTCCGGAAGGCCGAGCATGCGCAGGACCTGAATGCCTTGCGCCGCGAACGCCTCGTTGAGTTCAACGACGTCGATGTCGGTGATCGACAAGCCCAGCCGCTTGAGCAATTTCTCGCTCGCCGGAGCAGGACCGATGCCCATGAGCCGGGGCTCGACCCCAGCGACCGCGCAGCCGAGCACGCGGGCGCGCGGCGTCAGTCCGTATTGATCGACCGCCGCCTGCGACGCGACGATCAGCGCCGCGGCGCCATCATTGACCCCGCTGGCATTGCCGGCCGTGACCGTCCCGCCGGGTCGCACGATGGGCTGCAACTGGGCCAGTTTCTCGACAGTGGTCGCGCGCGGATGTTCGTCCTTGTCGACGATGATCGCGTCGCCCCTGCGCTGCGGGATGGTCACCGGCACGATCTCGGCGGCGAGCCGGCCATTGGCCTGAGCGACGGCCGCGCGGCGCTGGCTTTCCGCGGCGAAGCGGTCCTGGTCCTCGCGGCTGACGTGGAAGTGCTCGGCGACGTTCTCGGCGGTCTCGGGCATCGAATCGATCCCGAACTCGGCCTTGAGCCGGGCATTGACGAAGCGCCAGCCGATGGTCGTGTCGTGGATCGCGGGCGCGCGGGCAAAGGCGCTGTCGGACTTGGGCATGACGAACGGCGCGCGGCTCATGCTCTCGACCCCGCCGGCGATCATCAGCTCGGCCTCGCCCGACCGAATCGCCCGCGCCGCCATCGCCACCGCGTCCATGCCCGATCCGCACAAGCGGTTGACCGTCGTCCCCGGCACCGCCTCGCCCAATCCGGCGAGCAGCGCTGCCATCCTGGCGACGTTGCGATTGTCCTCCCCCGCCTGGTTGGCGCAGCCGAGGATGACGTCATCGACATGGGCCCAGTGGACGTCCGGGTTGCGCGCCTTCAAAGCGGCGAGCGGGATGGCGGCGAGGTCGTCGGGGCGGACGCTGCTGAGCGCGCCGCCGTAGCGGCCTATGGGGGTGCGAACGGCGTCGCAGATGAAGGCTTCGGTCATTGTTATGTGCGTCCTTCGAGACGCCGCTTCGACAAGGACCCCATCAAAGTATTACTTTGATGGGAACCCATGCTCAGCGGCTCCTCAGGATGAGCGGTT
>JANNDN010000171.1:0-7603 GCA_031387795.1 Sphingomonas sp. | reverse complement strand
CGCTACCCGCCGCCGGAAGCGGCATCGTCCGAAGCGTGGGAAGCGCGGTCCCGTGGAGCCACGAGGCGGTCGCCAAAGCGCGCTCGGGCGGCAAGCCCGTGTTCGTCTATTTCACCGCCGACTGGTGCCTGACGTGCAAGGCCAATGAAGCGGCGGCGATCGATCGATCGGCGACTATCGCGGCCTTCCGCGAGGCGGGCGTGACGACGCTGGTCGGCGACTGGACCAATGGCGACCCGGCAATCGGCCGCTTCCTTGAAATCCAGGGCCGGGCCGGTGTCCCGCTCTACTTATGGTATGCTCCCGGCGCCGCGCAGCCCGAGGTGTTGCCGCAGATCCTGACGTCCTCGATGCTTATCGAGCGGGCGCGGGCTCGGCCTCGGCGCTGAACACCCGTTCCCCCGCGACCCAGGTTTCGAGAACTTTTGTCCGCGCCAGCGCCTGCGCATCAACCTTGGTTGGATCGCGGTCGATGAGGATGAAGTCGGCCCAGGTTCCCGGCTCAAGGCTGCCGAACTTGTCCTCCGCGAACCCGGCATAAGCCGCGCCGCGCGAATAAGCGCCAACCGCGCTGGCGATCGACACCGTTTCTTCCGGCCGCCATCCACCTTTGGGCTGTCCGCTCATGTCCTGGCGGCTGACCGCGGCGGCGAGGCCGGGGAAGGGGTTGGGACTCTCGACCGGAAAGTCGGAGCCGAAGGCGAGCGGAATGCCAAGTTTCTCGACCGTCCGCCAGGCGTAGGCGCCGCCGAGCCGGTTGGGCCCGAGCCGCGCCTCCGCCATCAGCCGGTCGCTGGTCTGGTGAACCGGCTGCATCGAGGCGACGATCCCCGCGGGCTTGAGGCGGGCGATGTCCTTAGGGTCGACGATCTGGAAATGCTCGATCCGCGGGCGATGGTAGCGACCGTATTTGGCGCCGATCTTCTCGAACACCGTGATGACCTCGGCATTGGCGGCGTCACCGATGGCGTGGACGGCGAGCTGGCCGCCGCCCTCGGCGACCTTGTCCGCCTGACGTAACAGCTCGTCGGGGCTGATCAGGCTCAATCCGCGCGTGTCGGGCTTGTCCGCGTAAGGCGCCTTCAAATAGGCCCCGCGTGATCCCAACGCGCCGTCGGCGTAGAGCTTGACCCCGACCAAAGCGAGCCGGTCACTATATTCCCAGCCGGTCGGCACTCCGTCGTGAATGATCTCCCAGTTGGAGAGGCCACTGGCATAAGCGAAGATGCGCACCTTGAGCGTTCGTGCGTCGCCGGCGCGGCGGTAGGCGGCCCAATCGTCGACGTCGGTGCCCATGTCGGCGACCCCGGTCAGGCCAACGGACAGCATCGCCTGTTGCGTGGCGGCGAGCGCGGCATCCTGCTCGGCGGGGGTGGCATCGGGGATCGCGCTTTCAATCAACGGCTGCGCGGCATCGACGAACAGCCCGTTCTCGATCCGCCCGCCGCTCGGGACGGCAGTCGCGGGCGAATATTTGGCCAACTCCATCGCCTTTGAGTTGGCGATCAATGCATGGCCGTCGACGCGGGTCAGAACCACCGGGCGGTCGGCGACGATCGAATCGAGGTCGGCGGCGGTCGGGTACGCCTTGGCCGGCCACAATTCCTGGTTCCAGCCGTGCCCGACGATCCACTTGAGGTCGGGATTGGCAGCGGCATAGGCTTTGAGCCGCGCCTTCATGTCGTCGAGCGAGGAGGCGTCCATTAGATCGAGCGACAGCAACGCTTGACCAAGGCCGATGACATGGCCGTGGCCATCGATCAGCCCGGGCATCAAAGTCATGCCCTTGCCGTCGACGACATTTTTGAACGTGATCGGCGGGGGTGGTCCCTCGAGCGGCGATTTCACTTTGCCCGAATCGTCGATCAGCAAAGCGTTGAAGCGATGGATCTGGCCGTCGGCGCCGATGCGGATACCGTTGACGTTGTTGATCAACGTGTCGGCCGTCGCGGCGCCGGGCGCGACAAGGGCAAGCAAGGCAATGGCGCAAAGGGGTGTTTTCATGCCCCCGAAGCTAGCATTGTTTGCGCGCAGCGGAAGGGCTAGTCCCGCGCCCGATGACCGACGCCCCGACGATCGACGATATTCGCGCGGCCGCGGCGCGGATCGAGGGCGCGGTAATCCGCACCCCGATGCTGGTCAGCCGCACCTTGTCCGAGATCGTCGGCGCCGAAGTGTGGCTCAAATTCGAGAACCTCCAGTTCACCGCCGCTTACAAGGAACGCGGTGCGCTCAACAAATTGCTCCAGCTCGATGCCGACGACCGCGCCCGCGGAGTCATTGCCGCCTCGGCCGGCAATCACGCCCAGGCGGTTGCCTACCATGCCAAAAGGCTCGGCATTCCGGCGGTGATCGTGATGCCGGTGTCGACCCCGACGGTGAAGGTGACCCAGACCGCGGGCCATGGCGCCGAGGTCGTGCTGTATGGAACGGTGGTCGACGACGCCTTCGACAAGGCGCGCGAGCTCGAGCTCGAAAACGGCTATGCCTTCGTCCATGCCTTCGACGATCCGCAGGTGATCGCGGGCGCGGGCACGGTCGGGCTCGAAATGCTCGAGGACGCGCCCGACCTCGATTGCATCGTTGTGCCTATCGGCGGCGGCGGGCTGATGAGCGGGGTCGCGACCGCGGCCAAGGCATTGAAGCCGGACATCGAGATGATCGGCGTCGAGGCTGAACTCTATCCGTCGATGAAATGCGCGGTCGAGGGCTGTCGCCTGCCGCTCGGCGGCGACACGCTGGCCGAGGGCATCGCGGTCAAACAGCCCGGCGAGCTGACCGCGCGGATCCTCAAGGAGTTGGCTGACGACTTCGTCCTCGTGCCGGAACGCGCGCTTGAGCAAGCGGTGGCGATGCTGGTCGGGATCGAGAAAGTGGTGGTCGAGGGCGCGGGGGCGGCGGGTCTGGCGGCGATCCTCGATGATCCCGGCCGGTTCAAGGGCCGCAAAGTCGCGACCATCCTGTGCGGCGGCAATATCGACACCCATCTGCTCGCCAATGTCCTGGTCCGCGACCTCGTCCGCCAGGGTCGGATCGCGCGTTTGAAGATCGCCGCAGAGGACCGCCCCGGAGCGCTCGCCTCGATCACCGCGCAATTCCACGATGCCGGTGTCAACATCATCGAGATCAACCACAGCCGCATTTTCAGCCGGCTGCCGGCCAAAGACACGATGATCGAGGTCGAGTGCGAGGCGCGCGACGCCAAGTCGATCGACGATGTCGTCGCCCGGCTCGAAGCGGCCGGGTTCGTGGTCGAGCGGGCCTCGCTGGACTGAACTTTATTGGGTCCGGAACGGTGCAATCCTTGTCTCTCAACGGGACAGCGCTGCGGGACTTTGCGGTTCGCCCGCGCTCAAGGCTTTCCAACCGCGTTCCTCAGTCGCATAAAGAGGCCAGTAACCATCGAGCGAGGTGTAACAGGGTGAGCGCCCCATTCCGCTTCCCGAAATTTTTCGTCACCAACCCGAGCCCGTGCCCGTATCTTCCGGGCAAGGTCGAGCGGAAAGTGTTCACCGAATTGAACGGCCGCAACGCCGGCGAACTCAACGAAGCGCTCGGCCGGATCGGATTCCGCCGCTCGCAATCGGTTGCCTATCGCCCGAGTTGCTTCGATTGCTCGGCCTGCGTTTCGGTCCGCGTGCTTGCCGCCGAATTCAAGCCCAACGACACCCAGCGCAAGTTGATGCGGCGCTTGTCGGGGCTGGAAGTCAGCGCGTGCCGGCCGTGGACCACCGAGGAGCAATATGAGCTGCTCCGCCGCTATCTCGCGCAGCGCCATCCAGGTGGCGGGATGGCGGAGATGGACGAGCATGATTTCGCCGACATGGTCGAGCAGACCGCGGTCCAGACCCATGTCATCGAATATCGCGAGCCCTCGGCCAACGGCCGGCCGGGGCGTCTGGTGGGCGCCTGCCTGAGCGACCAGCAGAGCGATGGCCTCTCCATGATCTATAGCTTCTTCGACGTCGGCCCCGATGCGCTCAAGGGGCTTGGCACCTACATCATCCTCGACCACATCATCCGCACCGCGCACGCGGGCCTGCCCTATGTCTATCTCGGCTATTGGGTCGAGGGGTCGCGGCGGATGCAGTACAAGACCTCATTCCGCCCGCTCGAACGGCTCGGCCGCGACGGCTGGCGGCGGATGGACGAGGTCGAGTGCGAGCCCGAGCCCGAGCCAGAGGTCCAGTTACGCTTGCCTTCGCGTTCCCCGAGGCCACCCGCCTCCGCCTGACCGGCGCCAGCCAGCGCGCGGCCAATAGAAAAGCGGCGGAGCATCGCTGCCCCGCCGCTTCTTTCCCACCCCTGGAAATTCGTGTCAGGCGGCCGCTTCGGTGAGCGTCGCGGTGTCGCCCTCGACCTCGCGCAGCACGTAGCCGCGGCCCCACACGGTTTCGATATAATTGTCGCCGCCGCAGGCCAGGCTCAATTTCTTGCGCAGCTTGCAGATGAAAACGTCGATGATCTTGAGTTCGGGCTCGTCCATGCCGCCGTAGAGATGATTGAGAAACATCTCCTTGGTCAGCGTCGTGCCCTTGCGCAGCGAAAGCAGCTCGAGCATCGCATACTCCTTGCCGGTCAGGTGTACCCGGCTGCCGTCGACCTCGACCGTCTTGGCGTCGAGATTGACCGCCAGCTTGCCGGTGCGGATGACCGACTGGCTGTGGCCCTTCGAGCGGCGGACGATGGCGTGGATGCGCGCCACCAGCTCGTCGCGGTGGAAGGGCTTGGTCACATAATCGTCGGCGCCGAAGCCCAAAGCGCGCACCTTGCTGTCCATTTCGCCGATCCCGGACAGGATGAGGACCGGCGTCTGGACCTTCGCGTTGCGAAGCTTCTTGAGCACGTCATAGCCGTGCATGTCGGGCAAATTGAGGTCGAGCAGGATGATGTCGTAATCGTAGAGCTTGCCGAGATCGAGGCCCTCTTCCCCGAGATCGGTGGCGTAGACGTTGAAGCCCTCGCCGCCGAGCATCAGCTCGATGCTCTTGGCGGTCGTCGGCTCGTCTTCGATCAGCAGAACCCGCATCGTCTTTCCCCCGGTTCGCGGCCCGGAACGGTTACCGTCCCTTAATGGCCTTGAAGCGTCTATTAACCATTTGAGGTCTGAAGGGAAAAGGTTAATAAATCCTAAGCGGTTGTATTTTCAGGATTCGTTGCAGCGGAGTCACAAAGCCGCTTTCGTCATTGCGACCCCGGTGAAGGCCGGGTGGAGCAATCCAGCCCGCGCGAACTGGATTGCTTCGTCACTTCGTTCCTCGCAATGACGATCGCATGTCTTTATCCGACCACATCCTCTTTATCGACGGCGAAGCGATCGTCATCGACAAGCCCGCGGGCCTTCCCGTCGACCCGCCGCGTTCGGGCGGGCCATCGATCGACGGCCGCATCGCCGAATTGAGGATGGGTTTTCGAACCTCCCCAGTGGCGATGCACCGGCTCGATACCGATACCACCGGCTGCCTGCTGTTCGCGCGCAATGCCCGAGCGCGGAAGACCTTTCAGGCGGCGTTCGAGGGCCATCTGGTCGAGAAAACCTATCTGGCGGTGGTCGAGGGGGTCGTCCCCGATGACCAGGGCGTGATCGACTTGCCGCTGGCCAAATTTTCCACCGCGGCGGCGGGCTGGCGAATGGTCCATGATGAGGCCGGCAAGAGCGCTCGGACGCGCTGGCGGCGGCTGGGCACGATCGGCGATGAAAGCCTGGTCGAGTTCATCCCCGAGACCGGGCGCACTCACCAGATCCGGGTCCACGCCGCGCGCGGGCTCGGCTGCGCGATCGTCGGCGATCCGGTTTATTCGGACCGCGACCGCGACCGCGACCCCGAGCAGCCGATGATGCTCCACGCGTGGAAGCTCAGAGTGCCGCGGGAAAACAGGCCCGCGGTCGACGTCGTCGCGCCGATCCCCGACTCCTTCGGGCTGTTCCTCGATTTTCTCGGCGAGGAAGCGGGTGCGGCCTGAAGATGTCGCCTTGCCCGAGGACGCGCTCAGCGAGAGCTTCCTCGCCGCGACCGGGCCGGGCGGGCAGAACGTCAACAAGGTCGCGACCGCGGTGCAATTGCGCGCCGACGTCTTCAAGCTCGGCCTCGCGCCCGAGGTTTATGAACGGCTCAAGACGATCGCCGGCAGCCGGATGACCGCCGGTGGCGAATTGCTGATCACCGCGCGCCGCTATCGCACCCAGGATGCCAATCGCGTCGACGCGCGGGCGAGGCTGGCGGAGATGGTCGCTCGCGCCCATATTGCGCCGAGGAAACGCAAGGCCACGCGGCCGTCTCGAGCCGCCAAGGCCAAGCGCGTCGACACAAAAAAGCAGCGCGGAACGGTCAAGGCTACGCGGGGCAAAGTGACGGATTTCTGAAGAGGCAGGCATGTACGACTTCAAGATCGAGGCGGCGGACAAGGCAACGCTCTATCGCGACCTCGCCAGCGCGCTTGAAGGGCTGGTGGCGGGCGAACCCGACGGCATCGCCAACATGGCCAATGCCGCGGCGCTGATCTGGGAGAGCCTGCCCGACGTCAACTGGGCAGGTTTCTATCGCTTGGTCGACGGCGAGCTTGTCCTGGGCCCGTTCCAGGGTCGGCCGGCGTGCATCCGGATCAAGCTCGGCGAGGGTGTGTGCGGGACCGCGGCGGCAACGCTCGAGGTCCAGCTGATCGAGGACGTCCACGCCTTTCCCGGTCACATCGCCTGCGACAGCGAGTCGGCGAGCGAGATCGTCGTGCCGATCCTGCGCGACGGGGTTTTGCTTGCCGTCCTCGACATCGACAGCCCGACTCCCGCCCGCTTCGACGCGGAAGACCGCGCAGGGTGCATCAGGCTCGGCGAGATATTGGCGAGCGCGATCTAGCTCAATTGCTCCAACCGCTCCTCGCTGAGCGATCCGGGGATCAGCATCACCGGCACCGGCAGCTTGCCGGCATCATTGCCGCAGAAGCTCCCCACCAGCGGGCCAGGATTACCGCTCGGGGCCGCTCCGAGGACCAGCGCCGACACGTCGTCCCGTCCGACGAGATATTCGCGCAAGGTCTTGGACGGCTCGCCCTGTTGCAGGACGACATTGGCCTCGACCCCCGCTTCGTCGAGGATTTCGCCGATCGCGGAGCTGACCACGCCTTCGATCCGCGCGCGTTGCTCTTCCTCGATCGCCGCCTGGACCCCGCCGAACTGGACGAATTCCTGCGGTTCGACGATCCCGATCACTTCGAGTCGGCCATCGGTCTTGGCGGCTCGTCGGGCGGCAAAGCGCAGCGCGACGCGCGCTTCGGCGCTGTCGTCGACGACCACCAGATAGGTGCGCTTGACGGTCAATCCCCCCATGGTCCGGCGAGGCTGCGGCAAAGGGAACCGGAGCGCAAGCGGGAAGCGGGCGCCGCGACCGGCACTTGACCCTGACCGCCGCATTGGCTTTGAGCCATGAGCCTGCCCACCAAGGGACCCGTCTCCATGCCGATCGAACTCAAGATGCCCGCTTTGTCGCCGACGATGGAAGAAGGCACTCTCGCCAAATGGCTGGTCAAGGAGGGCGATGCGGTCAAATCGGGCGACATCCTCGCCGAGATCGAGACCGACAAAGCGACGATGGAGTTCGAAGCGGTC
>JANNDN010000141.1:0-5411 GCA_031387795.1 Sphingomonas sp. | reverse complement strand
ATCCCCGATCACCAGGCCGGCGACGGCTTCGAGCCGCCCAAGGTGTGGTGGAATCCGTCGATCTCGCCCGGCGGGCTGCTCATTTACTCCGGCGATTTGTTCAAGGGCTGGAAGGGCGACGCGATCGTCCCGGCGCTGTCGGGCGAGGCGTTGATCCGGGTCGATATTGATGGCGACAAAGCGCGCAAGGCCGACCATTGGCCGATGGGTGCGCGGATCCGCGCCGCTGATCAGGGCCCCGATGGGTCGATCTATCTGCTCACGGACGAAAAGAGCGGCGGCAAGCTCCTGCGCCTGACTCCCAAGTCCTAGAGCGGCACCGCCTCCTTGAGCCAGGCGAGGATCGGCTCGAGCAGCGCTTCGGGCGCGCGCTGGCCATTTTGCTCACGATAAGCGGCGACCGCGTCCGGGTAGCGCCAGATCGAATGATCGACTCCCTTGAGCTCGACGAAGCGCGCGGTGCCCGGTCGCAACGCGTTGACTGTATCGACAATCACCTCGTGCGACGAACGCGGCTCGAACTGATCGAACTCGGCATAGATCACGAGGACCGGTGCCTCGATCCTTGCCCAGGCGGAAAGAAAGTATTTCTGCGCCGCCTGCTGGTGCCAGGCGTAAGGGCGGCCATAATGCGGCGGGGCGTCCGGCCCGCCTCGGATGCCTTGCCAGACGTCCGCGAGCTGCGGAAACTCCTTGGCGATCTGCTCCGGCGTCCGCTGGCCGATCAAATAAGCCTGGTGAAAAGCGATGCGACGACCAAGCTCTCCGGCAATCTGTTCCGGCCGGTACTTGCCTGACCGTTCGAGGAACAATCGGTCGAAGTTAATCATGCGCTCGAGGTAGGATTGACCGCCGCCGCCTTGAACGACGATGCCCGCGATTTTGCGGCCTTGGGCGACCAGCGGCGCGGTGGTTGAGCCCAGGCTGCTGCCGTAGATGACGATTCGCGCCGGATCGACCCACGGGTGGCGCGCCATCTGGTCGAGCGCTTCGCGATAATGGCGGACCTCGGTGTCGTAATCGAGCTTGTCGCAAGCCGGGCCCTCGCTGTCGCTGGTACCCGCGCGTTCGACGCGGATCAGCACCATCCCAGATTGCTGAGCGAGGCCGCCGAGGACGGTCAAGCGGTCGGCGGGAAGCTCGAGGCTGCCGCACGAGACCGCCTGGGTATGGAAGATGGCGGGCAGCTTTTTCGTCGTCCCGGTCGGCCGCGTGATGATGGTCCTGAGGCGCACGCCCTCTGACGTCCGGACCGACCCATATTCGGTGTCGACGCCGGGCAAATTTTCGAGCGGCTTGGCCTCCTTGCGCGGCAAGTCGCCAACCAGCCGCGATGCCGCGCTGGCGCTCGCAGGTGCCAGCAGCAGCGCGGCCGCAATCGCAATCCGGATCATGTCTCGTCTCCAATCATGACCGAGCGGTCGCAGATTGGTTCGCGCGCCGGGAGGGGCGGCGGGACGAAGGGACGAGAATCAGGCCGCGAGGGCGGAGCGGAAGCGCTTGCCGATCTTCAAATGCGTGCCGTCGCGAAGTACGACATCGAGGGTACGGACGCGCTCGATGCGGTCGCGGCGGACCAGGATCGAGCGGTGGATGCGGACGAAGCCGTGGTCCGCGAGCGCGCGCTCGGCGGCATTGAGCGTGGTCCGGTGGAGGATCGTCCGGTCGCCGCTCCTGAGCTCGATATAATTGCCGGCGGCGCGGACCCAGTCGATGCGGGCGGTGGCAAGCGGGAGCACCGCCGCCGACGCGTCGTCCGCATCGCGCTTCGCCCGCAGCCGCGCCAGCGCCAGCGCAATCAGCGCGACGGCGGCGAGCGCGGGCACCCGCCGCCACAGCTCAAACCGCGATACGTCGGTGCCCAGCACCAGCGCCCCGAGCACGACCGAGGCAACCGCCGCCGCGAACAGAGTCATCGCGAACCGCCGCCAGCAGGTCTGGCGCTTGAGCACCTCCAGCGCGACCAGCCACGGCGCGATGTTGACCAGTGCCCAGCCGATTGATGCCGCCAGCGTCTCTGACCGGCCGCCCAGCGCGGCATAACCCACGCAATAAAGCGCAACCGCCGCTGAGGTCGCCAGCACTAGCAGCGCGGCGCGGCGTGGCGGCAGCGGGTCGGCGAGCTCGGCGAAGGTCATGGCGTTCAGTCGTGCGGCTGCGGGATCCGGCGAAGATAGGGCTTCACCGTCTCCCAGCCGTCGGGATATTTCTCGCGCGCGGCTTCGTCGCTGACCGAGGGCGGGATGATCACGCTCTCGCCCGGCTTCCAGTTGACCGGGGTGGCGACGCCCTTGCTCTCGGTCAGCTGGACCGAATCGAGCAGCCGCAGAACCTCGTCGAAATTGCGGCCGGTCGACATCGGGTAGAGCAGCATGGCGCGGATCTTCTTGTCCGGGCCGATGATGTAAACGGTGCGGACGGTGGCGTTGTTGGCGGCGGTGCGCCCCGCGGCGCTGTCACCCGCGCCGGCCTCGAGCATGTTGTAGAGCTTGGCGACGTTGAGGTCGGAATCGCTGATGATCGGATAATCGACCTTGTTGCCGCTGACCTCCTCGATGTCGGGAAGCCAGCCCTTATTGTCGTCGTTGGCATCGACGCTGAGTCCCGCGATTTTCGTGTTGCGCTTGGCGAATTCGTCCTTGAGGCCGGCCATGTAACCGAGCTCGGTCGTGCACACCGGGGTGAATGCCTTGGGGTGCGAGAAGAGAATCGCCCAATGATCGCCGATCCACTCGTGGAAACTGATCTTGCCCAGCGTGCTGTCGGCGGTGAAGTCGGGCGCAATGCTGCCGATCGAAAGCGTCATATTATCTCTCCTTTGATCAATCGGCCGGAAGATAGTCCGGCAAAATCGGGGCGCGCTGGTCGAGCCATTCGGGGACTGGCAGGCCCTTCGAACGCATGAATATGGGGTTGAACAGGCGCGACTGGTAGCGGCTGCCCGAGTCGCACAGCATGGTGACGATGGTGTGACCGGGGCCAAGCTCGCGCGCCAGGCGGATCGCGCCGGCGACATTGACCCCCGACGACTGGCCGAGGTTGAGCCCTTCCTCGAGCAGCAGCGCATAGGTGACGCGCACGCTCTCCTCGTCGGCGATGAAGAAGCTGTGGCTGGGTTCGAACCCCTCGAGGTTGGCGGTAATGCGGCCCTGACCGATGCCTTCGGTGATCGAACTGCCCTCGGCTTTGAGCTCGCCGGTGGTGTAGAAGGAATGGAGCGCCGCGCCGGGGACATCGGCGAGTGCGATGGCGACATCGGGGTTGTGCGACCGCAGAGCTTGCGCGACCCCAGCAAGGGTCCCGCCGGTGCCGACCGCGCTGACGAAGCCGTCGACCTTGCCGTCGGTCTGCTCCCAGATTTCTGGGCCAGTGGTGGCGACATGCGCGTCGCGATTTGCGACATTGTCGAACTGGTTGGCGAAGAAGGCCCCGTGGACGGACTCCCGGGCCAGCCGCTCGGCCAGCCGGCCCGCGAGCTTCACGTAATTATTGGGGTTCTTGTAGGGGACCGCGGGCACCTCGACGAGCTCGGCGCCGAGCATCCGGAGCGCGTCCTTCTTCTCGTCGGATTGAGTGTCGGGGATGACTATCACGGTCTCGAGGCCCAGCGCCTTGGCGACCATGGTCAGGCCGATCCCGGTATTGCCCGCGGTGCCATCGACGATGGTTCCGCCACGCTCGATCGCGCCGCGGCTGAGCGCGTCCTCGATGATCGCCTTGGCGGCGCGGTCCTTGACGCTCGCGCCCGGGTTCATGAATTCGGCTTTGCCGAGAATATCGCAGCCGGTTTCCTCCGACGCGCGATGGAGCCGGATGAGCGGCGTGTTGCCAATCGCGGCGAGAACATCCGAACGGACCTGCATCGCGCCTAGCTAAGGAGCGCGGAACGAAAGGCAAGGGAGCGGCGGTGATTCGGCCCGGAGTCGTTGACATATGCCATGGCATATGACAGCTCCTAGCGATGGGCTCCGAACGTCACGTCCGCATCTTCAAGAACGGCCGCAGCCGCGCCGTCCGAATCCCCAAGGAATTCGATTTCCCGGGCGACGAAGCGATTATGCGCAAGGAGGGTGATCAATTGATCCTTGAACCGGTCTTGAACCGCGCCGCCGAAATGCGGCGATTGCTCAAGGAATGGCGCGCGCGGGGGCCGCTTAGCGATGATGAGGCCCTCCCTGAAATCGATGATCCACCACCCGAGCCCATCGACTGGTGATGCGTTTCCTGCTCGATACCAACATCATTTCCGAGATCATCCGCAATCCTGGCGGCCGAGCCGCGACTCGTTATGACGACGAGTATCGCTACTGTTTTACGAGTGTGATCGTGGCTGCGGAAATCCATTTCGGCTTCGCAAAATTTCCGGAACGGACTGGCGCGATTGACGCGCAAAAATTTTTGAAGGCGATCCCGGTTGTGGCCTTCGATGAACCAGCGGATCGGCGTTACGGCGAGATTCGAACTGTCTTGGAGCGCGCCGGCACCCCGATCGGCGCCAGCGACTTGTTCATCGCCGCCCACGCGCTCGCACTCGACGCAACGCTGGTGACCGCGAACGAGCGTGAATTTCTCCGCGTGCCTGGGCTCAAGGTCGAAAACTGGGCGGCTTAGCGTCGGCGATAGCGTAAAGCATAAGTGCGGCGGCCCTCGCGGATCGCTTTCTGTTCGTAGCGGGTGGCCGGCCAGCCGCCGGGGCGCTCGAGGAAGTCCTGCGGGGTTTCGGCGAGCCATTCGAACGCTTCCCCGTGCCGCTGCATGACCATCAAAGCGTAGGTGAGATAGGTCGGATCGTCGGTCGCGATCCGCAGCTCGCCGCCGGGACTGAGCTTGGCCGCGAACAGCGCCACCGGCCCGTCATTGACCATCCGCCGCTTGGCGTGCCGCGCCTTGGGCCAGGGGTCGGGGTGGAGCAGATAGAGGAAGCTCAGCGCGGCATCGGGCAGGCGCTGGAGCACGTCGAGCGCATCGCCGCGCCATAGGCGGACATTGGCGAGGTGCCGGTCGCGGACGTGGCCGAGCGCGCTCGCAACGCCGTTGAGGAACGGCTCGCATCCGATGAAGCCGTGGTCGGGCAGCAGATCGGCGCGGAACGCGATATGCTCGCCCGAGCCGAAGCCGACCTCGAGGTGGAGCGGGCGATCGTCGCCGAACAGTCCCGCCGCCAAAACCTCACCCTCGGCCGGAACTTCGATCTGGGGCAGCAGCTTGTCGACCAGCTCGGCCTGGCCGGCGCGCAGCTTGTGCCCGGTCGAGCGGCCGTAAAGCCGGTTGATGGTCAGCGGGTCGCCGGGCTTGTTCGCGGTCATGGTGGTGACGCCTAAGCGCTCCATTTCCGGTTCAGCAAGGGCCGGCTTATGAAAGCGCCATGCGAAAGATCATGATCGCCGGCTTGCTGTTGCTCCCCGCCTGGA
>JANNDN010000115.1:0-7509 GCA_031387795.1 Sphingomonas sp. | reverse complement strand
CGCGAAGCGATTCCCACGCCCGGCCCTGGCGGCCCTTGCCCTCGTGCTGGCTCAGAGCGATCAGCCACTCGCCCTCGCGTACCGCGCTATCGGCAAGCAGATCGGCATTGGTTGAGCCGGTGCGCTCGACGATCCGGATTCGGCTCAGAACAGCGATCCCGCGGCGCGGTTGGCCCAGTGGCCGAGCGGCCCCATGGCAAGATAGCCGAGCGGCGAAACCGCGAGCGCGGCGAGCGTGATCAGCGCCGCCTCAACCGGCTGGCGAACGCGTTTGTAGGGCTCGCCGGGCTCGTCGAAATACATGATCTTGACGATCTTCAGATAGTAATAAGCGCCGACGACGGTGCCGACGATGCCCGCGACCGCGAGCGCGTAATAGCCCGCGTCGACCGCCGCCATGAACACCAAAACCTTGGGCCAGAAGCCGAACAAGGGCGGAATTCCGGCGAGGCTGAACATGAAGATGGCAATCGCGGCGGCGAAGGCAGGCTGGGTCTGCGACAGGCCGGCGAGGCTCGCGATACCCTCAACCGGGCGGCCATCGCGGTCGCGCATCAGGAGGACGCAAAGGAACGCGCCGAGCGTCATCACGACATAGACGGCCATGTAGAACAGCACCGATGACGCCCCTTGAGCGGTGCCCGCGGCGAGCCCGATCAGCGCGAAGCCGACATTGTTGATCGACGAATAGGCAAGCAGCCGCTTGATGTTGGTCTGGCCATAAGCCGCCACCGCGCCGAGGAAGATCGAGGCCAATGCGGCGACGATGATGATCTGCCGCCACGCATCGACCGCGGGGCCCAATGCCTCGAGACACACCCGAGTCGCGAGCAGAACCGCCGCGACCTTCGGCGCCGAAGCGAAGAAGGCGGTGACCGGGGTCGGCGCGCCCTCGTAAACGTCGGGGGTCCACATGTGGAACGGCACCACGCTCGCCTTGAACGCGAGGCCCGCGAGCGTGAACACCAGTCCGAACAGCAGCCCGAGCGAGGGCGCCTCGCGGCCGAAATTGGCGGCGATGCCAGTAAACTGGGTGGTCCCGGTAAAGCCGTAGAGCAAAGAGATACCGTAGAGCAGAATCCCGCTGGCGAGCCCGCCGAGCACGAAATATTTGAGCCCCGCCTCGGCCGAGCGGTCGTCGGTGCGACGGTATGAAGCGAGGACATAGGCCGACAGGCTCTGCAGCTCGAGCCCGACGTAGAGCGAGACGAGGCTGGTCGCGGACACCATCACGCTCATCCCCACCGCGGAGAGCAGGATCAGCACCGCATATTCGCCGCCATGCTCGTGGTCGCGCTCGAACCAGCCGTTGGCGGCGATGATCGCAACCGCCGCGGCGGGGAAGATCAGCGCCTTGCCAAAGGTCGAGAAAGCGTCGGCGGACAATTGGCCGTAGAAGATCGCGCCAGCGCTGCTCGGGGCGCCGATCAGCGCCACGGTCGCGGCGAGCAGCAGCGCCACCGCGATCCAGCTGACCATCGACGATCCGCGCCGCCCCGCGAAGGCGGCAACCATCATCAGGACGATCGCGCCCAATGCCAGGATCGCCTCGGGCACAATGGCGGCATATTCAATGCGCACCGGGCGTCTCCGTCGAATGTTGGTGGGCCTCGGCCGCGACCCTCAGGTTGGAATCGCCCTTGGGCGCGGCGCGGTCGAGCCGTTCGACCAGCCGCCCGATATCGGCGCGCATCGGCCGCATGAAGCTTTCGGGATAGACGCCCATCCACAGCACCGCGGCCGCGATCGGACCGAGCAGCGCCCATTCGCGTAAAGACAAATCGGGCATCGCCGCGGCGTCGGCGTTGCGCTGAACCCCGAAACATATCCGCCAATAGAGCCACAGCATGTAGCATGCGCCGAGGATGATGCCGGTGGTCGCGACCGCCGCCGCCCAGGTCGACGCCTGATAGGTGCCGACGAGGCTCAGGAATTCGCCGACGAAACCGCTGGTGCCGGGAAGGCCGACGCTGGCCATGGTGAACAGCATGAATAGCAAAGCATAGCCCGGCATATTGTCGCTGAGCCCGCCGTAGCGGTCGATCTCGCGCGTGTGGAGCCGGTCGTAGATCACCCCGACGATGAGGAACAAAGCGCCCGAAACGAGGCCGTGGCTGAGCATCACCAGCATCGCGCCCTCAATCCCCTGCCGGTTCATCGCGAACAGGCCGAAGGTCACGAACGCCATGTGCGCGACCGAGGAATATGCGATCAATTTCTTCATGTCGCGCTGCACCAGAGCGACCAGCGACGTGTAGACGACCGCGATTCCGCTGAGCCAGAATACCAAGGGCACGAACATCGCCGAGCCTTCGGGGAACATCGGGAGGCTGAAGCGGATGAAGCCGTAGCCGCCCATCTTGAGCAGCACGCCGGCGAGGATCACCGAACCCGCGGTCGGCGCCTGGACGTGGGCGTCGGGGAGCCAGGTGTGGACCGGCCACATCGGCATCTTGACCGCGAAACTGGCGAAGAAGGCCAGCCACAGCCATTTCTGCGCCGCGACCGGGAAATCGTGTGCCATCAGCGCGGGGATCGACGACGTCCCCGCCTGATCGACCATATAGAGCATGGCGATCAGCATCAGCACCGAGCCGAACAAGGTGTAGAGGAAGAATTTGTAGCTCGCCTTGATCCGCTCGGCCCCGCCCCAGATGCCGATGATAAGGTACATCGGGATCAGGCCGCCCTCGAAAAAGATGTAGAACAGGAACAGGTCCTGCGCGGTGAAGACGCCGATCATCAGCGATTCCATGAGTAGGAAAGCCGCCATATATTCGGGCACGCGCTTCTGGATCGCGGTCCAGCTGGCGCCGATGCAGATCGGCATCAGGAACACGCTGAGCATGATCAGGACGAGCGCGATGCCGTCGATCCCGAGCGCCCACTGAATCGGGCCGCCGAGCGTGGCGCTCTCGACGAACTGCCATTGCGGACCGGCGGGGTCGAACCCGATCCACAAGCCGGTGCCGATGACGAGGCAGGCGAGCGTGGCGCCAAGCGCGGTCCAGCGCGCGGTACTGGCGCTGACGAACAGACAGATGATCGCGGCAACCAGCGGCAGCGCGATCAGGATCGAGAGCCAGGGAAGCCCGCTCATCGCCCGGCCCACCAGATCGCCCAGCTGGCCGCGCCGATCAGCCCGAGCAGCATGACGAGCGCGTAGCTATTGACGTAACCCGACTGGAACCGCGCGGTGACCCGGTTGCCCGCACCGACCGCGAAGGCCGCGCCATGCGGGCCGAAGCGGTCGATGATCTGCTCGTCGCCGCGATGCCAGAACAATCGCCCGAGCCACATCGCCGGACGAACGAAAATCGCGTCGTAAAGCTCGTCGAAATACCATTTGTTGAGCACGAAGCGGTGGACCGCGGGGAACATGGCGACGAACCCGCCCGCAGCCTCGGGACGGCGGATATAATTGTTCCAGGCGATCGCGAAGCCGGCCAGCATGACCATCGACGCGCTCCCTTTCACCCACCACGGCACCTTGTGCATCGCGTGCACGAGATGCTCGTCGAAGGCGATGCTGCCGTTCCAGAACTCGCCCGACTCGAGGAAGGCATGGTGGAAAACCTGCCCGGCGAAGATCGCCCCGACCGCGAGCAGGCCGAGCGGGACCAGCATCGTCAGCGGGCTTTCGTGAGGGTGATAGCCGCCGGTGGTGTCGGCCCCGGCCTGTTTCGGCGTCTTGTGGACCGAATGCTGGATATGCTCGCTTTCAATCCAGCGTGCCTTGCCGAAGAAGGTCAGGAAGATCAGCCGCCAGCTGTAGAAACTGGTCAGAAGCGCCGCGAACGCCCCGACCCAGAAAGCCATCGTGCCCGGCACCGAGCCCGCCGCCCACGCGCTTTCGAGGATCGCATCCTTGGACCAGAAACCAGCGAAACCGGCGACCCCGACGATTCCCACTCCGGTGATCGCCAGCGTGCCGATGACCATCACCCAGAAGGTGATCGGGATCTGTTTCCGCAAGGCGCCGTAATATCGCATGTCCTGTTCGTGGTGCATCGCGTGAATGACCGAACCCGCGCCGAGGAACAGCAAAGCCTTGAAGAAAGCGTGGGTGAAGAGGTGGAACATCGCCGCGCCGTACGCCCCGACGCCGGCGGCGAAGAACATGTAGCCCAATTGGCTGCAGGTCGAATAAGCGATCACCCGCTTGATGTCGGTCTGCGCGGTGCCGACGGTGGCGGCGAAGATCGCGGTCGCAGCGCCGACATAGGTGACGACGGCAAGCGCGGTCTCGCTGGTCTCGAACATCGGTGACAGCCGGCAGACCATGAACACGCCCGCGGTGACCATGGTCGCGGCGTGGATCAAAGCGCTGACCGGGGTCGGGCCCTCCATCGCGTCGGGGAGCCAGGTGTGCAGGCCAAGCTGCGCCGACTTGCCCATCGCGCCGATGAACAGGAGGATGCAGATCAGGGTCATTACGTCGACCCGCATCCCGGCAAAGCCGATGGTCGCGCCCGCCATGCCCGGCGCCGCGGCGAGGATCGCCGGAATCGAGACCGTCCCGAAGACGAGGAAGGTGGCAAAAATGCCGAGCGAAAAGCCGAAATCGCCGACCCGGTTGACCACGAACGCCTTGACCGCGGCGGCGTTGGCGCTTGGCTTGTGATACCAGAAGCCGATCAGCAAATAAGAGGCGAGGCCGACGCCCTCCCAGCCGAAGAACATCTGCACCAGGCTGTCGGCGGTCACGAGCATCAGCATCGCGAAGCTGAACAGCGACAGATACGCGAAGAACCGCGGCTGCCCCGGGTCCTCCTCCATATAGCCCCAGCTGTAGAGGTGAACGAGGCTGGAGACGGTGGTGACGACGACCAGCATCACCGCGGTCAGCGCATCGACGCGCAGCGCCCAGTCGACGCTCATCGAGCCCGAGCGGATCCATTCGAGCACCGGCACCACGGTCGCGCCCGCGTCACCGCCGAGATAGTCGAGGAAGATCGGCCAGCTGAGCAAAGCGCCGACGAACAGCGAGCCGGTGGTCACCACCTTGGCCGCGGTCTTGCCGATCCAGCGCCCGAACAAGCCGGCGATGATCGCGGCGACAAGCGGCAGGAAGACGATCAGGATGACGGGGTGCATCAGCCGTGCATCCTATCGGCGTCATCGACCGCGATTGAGCCCTTGCGGCGGAAGAAGATGACCAGAATCGCGAGCCCGATCGCCGCTTCGGCGGCGGCGACGGTGAGCACGAACATCGCGAACACCTGCCCGGTCAGATCGCCGAGGAAAGCGCTGAACGCGACCAAATTGATGTTCACCGCGAGCAGGATCAATTCGATCGCCATCAGCATCAGGATGATGTTGCGGCGGTTCAAAAAGATGCCGAGCACGCCGATCGTGAACAGGATCGCGGCGACGGTGAGGTAATGCGCCAGGCCGATCATGATCGGCGTCCTTTAACATCGGGCCCGATCACAGCTCGACCCCCTTGCCCGACGCCGGCTGCATCTTCTTGACCGCGCGCTTGGGGTCGCGGCGAATCTGACGCGAGGCATTTTGCGAGCGATTGTCGCGGCGCTTGCGGTGGGTCAGGACGATCGCGCCGATCATCGCCACCAGCAGGATCAGCCCGGCAAGCTCGAACGGCAGCAGGAAGCGGCTGTAAAGCAACTGGCCGAGCGCGACGATATTGGGCTGGCCACTCTCGGGAATCGCACCGCCCGCAAGCGCCGGCCCGGCCTTGCGCGCGCTTTCCGCGACGATGATTTCGGCCACCAGGACCAGAGCGATGATCAGGCCAAACGGCAGGTTGCGGTTGAAGCCCGAGCGCAATTTGGTGAAATCGATGTCGAGCATCATCACCACGAACAGGAACAAGACCGCGACCGCGCCGACGTAGACGATGACCAGCAGCATCGCGATGAACTCTGCCCCGACCAGCAGCATCAGCCCCGCGGCGTTGAAGAAGGCGAGGATCAGGAACAGCACGCTGTGCACCGGATTGCGCGCAAAGATCACCGCCACCGCCGAAGCGATGGTCATGGCCGCGAACAGATAAAAGGCGATGAGTGCGATCATGCGGTGGTGGGTGCCCGGAAAAACGTGAGCCGTTCGTCCTGAGTAGCCGGTGAGCGCAGTCGAACCGGCGTATCGAAGGATCCTTCGATACGGGCCCTCGGCTGCGGGCCCCACCAAAGTATTACTTTGGTGGGAATGCCCTGCGCTCGGTCCCTACTCAGGATGAGCGGATTGGGGGGAATGCTGGCGGCCATTATCGGTACGGCGCATCGGCGGCAAGATTGGCCGCGATCGCCTGTTCCCATTTGTCGCCATTGGCGAGCAATTTGGCCTTGTCGTAGAGCAATTCCTCACGGCTTTCGGTCGCGAATTCGAGGTTGGGGCCTTCGACGATCGCATCGACCGGGCACGCTTCCTCGCACAGCCCGCAATAGATGCATTTGACCATGTCGATGTCATAGCGGGTGGTGCGGCGGCTGCCGTCCTCGCGCGGCTCGGATTCGATGGTGATCGCCAGCGCCGGGCAGATCGCCTCGCACAATTTGCACGCGATGCAGCGCTCCTCGCCATTGGGATAGCGGCGCAACGCATGCTCGCCGCGGAAACGCGGGCTCTGCGGCGTCTTCTCATAGGGGTAATTGATGGTCGCCTTGGGCTTGAAGAAATATTTGAGCGTCAGCAAATGCGCGCCGAGAAATTCCCACAAAGTGAAGGCTTTGAGCGTGCGGCCGATCATGCCGGGCCTCCATAACGGGTGAGCATCAGCCAAGTCGAGATGAGGACGACGAACTGCAGGCTGAGCGGCAGGAAGATTTTCCACCCGAGCCGCATCAGCTGATCGTAGCGGTAGCGCGGGACGGTCGCCTTCACCCAGCTGAAGATGAAGAAGAACACGCACATCTTGCCGATCAGCCAGATCCAGCCGGGCACGTCGAACCACGGGATCAGGTCGATGTTAAGCGGCGGCAACCACCCGCCCCAGAACAGCAAGGCATTGAGCGCGCACATCAATATGACGTTGGCATATTCGCCGAGCCAAAACAGCGCGAAGGACATGCTCGAATATTCGGTCTGATGGCCGGCGACGAGTTCGCTTTCCGCCTCGACCAGGTCGAACGGCGTGCGGAAGGTCTCGGCCATCGAGCTGATGAAGAACACCACCGCCATCGGGAACAGCAGCGGGCTGAAACCGAAGCCGTTGAAGATGCCGAGGATATGCCCTTCCTGCGCGCGGATGATCGTCTGCAGATTGAAGCTGTCGGCCATCAGCACGACCGAGATCAGGACGAAGCCGATCGAGACTTCGTAACTGATCATTTGCGCGGCAGCCCGCAATGCCGAGAAAAAGGGATATTTGGAATTGGAGGCCCAGCCCGAGATGAGCACGACGAAGATCAAGCTGAGCGGGAGGAAAATCTTCCAACCAAGCCGCATCAGCTGATCGTAGCGGTAGCGCGGCACGGTCGCTTTGACCCAGCCGAACATGAAGAAGATGACGCTCATCTTGAGCAGCAGCCAGACGATGCCGGGGAC
>JANNDN010000102.1:0-2668 GCA_031387795.1 Sphingomonas sp. | reverse complement strand
CGCGGGTTCATCTCGATCACCACCATCCGCCCGGTCTTGGGATCGACCGCGAACTGGACGTTGGAGCCCCCTGTTTCGACACCGATTTCCCGCAGCACGGCGATGCTGGCCGAGCGCATCCGCTGATATTCCTTGTCGGTCAGCGTCAGCGCCGGGGCGACGGTGATCGAGTCGCCGGTGTGCACCCCCATCGGGTCGATATTCTCGATCGAGCAGACGATGATGCAATTGTCCGCGCGATCGCGGACCACCTCCATCTCATATTCTTTCCACCCGACCAGGCTCTCGTCGATCAGCACTTCGGTGGTCGGACTCGCCTCGAGCCCGTAGCGGACGATCGCCTCATATTCGTCGCGGTTGTAGGCGATTCCTCCGCCCGTTCCGCCGAGCGTGAAGCTGGGCCGGATCACCGCCGGCAATCCGACGTGATCGAGCGCCCCCCACGCCTCCTCCATCGTATGCACAATCGAAGAGCGCGGACTTTCGAGCCCGATCCTGTCCATCGCGTCGCGGAATTTCTGGCGGTCCTCGGCCTTCTCGATCGCTTCCGCATTGGCGCCGATCAGCTCGATCCCGAGCCGCTCGAGCGTGCCGTCCTTGAACAAGGCGAGCGCGGTGTTGAGCCCGGTCTGCCCGCCCATCGTCGGCAGCAGCGCGAACCCGCCCGGCTCGCGCGCCCGCTCGACTTCGAGGATCTTGGCCACGATCGCCGGCGTGATCGGCTCGATGTAGGTCGCGTCCGCGATTTCCGGGTCGGTCATGATCGTCGCCGGGTTCGAATTGATCACGACCACGCGATAACCCTCGGCCTTCAGCGCCTTGACCGCCTGGCTACCCGAATAAACGAACTCCGCCGCCTGGCCGATGACGATCGGCCCGGCGCCGATGATGGCGATGGTGTTGAGGTCGCTACGCTTCGGCATCAGCCCTCCGGCATATCCATGTGGACGAACACGGCCTTCAAATGATTGCGCCGCGCCCATTGGGTGATGCAGTCGCGCTGCGGCTCGCTGATATTGCTCTTCAGTGCAATCAGCAGCTTCCTCTCCTCCTCATCCTGGATCAGCTCGCCGTAAGACATGCCGCAACCCAGCGCGATTCCGTTCAGCGCCTGCTGATCGTGCAGCTGCGCGGTCGCGCAGGCGGTGAGCACAAGCGTGGTCAAGACAAGCAATGCGCCCCTCACCGCGCCTGCGCCTCCTTGGCAGGCACGACGATCAGGCGGTGGTCGCTGGTCCCGAATTCGCCCCCGGACACGCGGTTGAAAATCGCGAACGCCTGGTCGCGGGTGGTGCTGGCGCCGAACAGCACGAGCATCCGCTGCGCCCCCGCGGCCCCGGCCGGAACCTCGCACACCAGGCCGCTGCTCTGCACCACCCCGGCAAGCCGGGTCAGCTGCGCCTCGGTTCCGAAGGTGGTGAAGCCCAGCACGAGCGACGGCTCGCTGCTCCCGGACACCTGCATCGTCCAGCTCGGCGGTGCGAGCGGCTGGGTGGGGGCGTCGCAAATCATGGCTTGGCATCCACTTCCATATAGCCGACCGCGACATCGAGGTTGCGCCTGGCGATCAGTTGCTTCTTCACGTTCTCGACGCAATCGGCCTTCGCCATTCCGGCGGCATCGGTCCGGAATTTGAATTCCCATTGTTTGAATTCGCGGATCCAGAACCAGCTCGGCTCCGCGACTTTGAGCCCGCACCCACGCACCGCCGCCTCGATCGCGGCGCGCTCGGCCTCGGTCGAGGGCGTCAGGTTGCCGGGGCCGCAGCCGGCGAGGGCAATGGCGGTCGCGCTAGAAAGCAGCAGCAAACGCTTCATCGCATCATCCCCACGAATTTCTCGAACAGGTAAAAGCTGTCCATCGGCCCGGGGCTCGCCTCGGGGTGATATTGGACGCTAAACGCGGGGCGGTCGGTGAGTTCGATCCCGCAGTTGGAGCCGTCGAACAGCGACACATGCGTCTCGCGGACGTGGTTGGGCATCCCCTCGCGCTCGACCGCGAAGCCGTGGTTCATGCTGGTGATCTCGACCCGCCCGTCGGCGAGCCGCTTGACCGGATGGTTGGCGCCGCGGTGACCCTGGAACATCTTCGACGTCTTCCCGCCGACGCTAAGCGCGAGCAATTGGTGCCCGAGGCAAATGCCGAACAACGGCTTCTCCGTTTGCAGTATCTGGCGAATGACCGGGATCGCATACTCCCCCGTCGCCGAAGGGTCGCCCGGCCCGTTCGAAAGGAAGAATCCATCGGGCTCGAGCGCCATGATCTCGTCGAAGCTCGCGGATGCGGGAACCACCGTCACCCGCGCCCCGGCCTCGCTGAGATTGCGAAAGATGTTGCGCTTGGCCCCATAATCGACCGCGACCACGTGGGGTTTGCGGTTTGCATCAGCCTTCGCGCCACGCCCTTCGACTTCGCTCAGGACGAACGAAGTTTCGGTTTTGCTTTCATCATCCGTTCGTCCTGAGCGTAGGGCGAAGCCCGTAGTCGAAGGGCGCTCCTCAACCTCATACCCCTCACCCCAAACCCATTTCCCCCCGCTCCACGCCTCGACCTGCGCGCAGCTGACCTCTTTGGCGAGGTCCATCCCCTCGAGCCCCGGCCACTCCGCGGCCATAAGCTGCAGCGCGTCGAGATCGAACAGCCCGTCGGCCCGATTCGCGATGACGAT
>JANNDN010000090.1:0-4812 GCA_031387795.1 Sphingomonas sp. | reverse complement strand
AGCGCCTGCGGGTGCGAGAAATCGAAGCGGAAATAGTCGTCGGCGACGAGGCTGCCCTTTTGCGTCACATGCTCGCCGAGCCGGTGGCGCAGTGCGGCGTGGAGCAAATGGGTCGCGCTGTGATTGGCGCGGACGCGGTCGCGGCGCTCGGCATCGACGCGCTGGTGGACGGTTTCGCCGATCGCAATCTCGCCTTTGGCGACCTTGACCGTCAGTGCGTGGAGCTTGCCCAGCGGTTTCGACGTATCCTCTACCACGCCCGCGAAGCCCTTGAGTGAGCTCAGCTTTCCGCGGTCGCCGACCTGCCCGCCGCTCTCGCCATAGAAGGGCGTCTGGTTGAGCAGCAGCTGGACCGTCTCGCCCTCGCCCGCGCGCCCGACCGCGGCGCCATCCTTGACGATCGCGAGCACGACGCCCTCGCCCTCGTCGCCCGAAAAGCCGATGAATTCGGTCGCGCCATGCTCTTCGGCGAGGTCGAACCACAGATCGTCGGACGCTTTTTCGCCCGACCCCTTCCACGCCGCGCGGGCCTGCGCTTTTTGCTCGGCCATGGCGGCGTCGAAGCCGGCGCGGTCCACCGCCATGCCGCGGGCGCGCAGCGCGTCTTCGGTCAGGTCGTAGGGGAAACCGAAGGTATCGTAGAGCTTGAACGCGGTCTCGCCGGCAAGCGTCCCGCCTTTGCCCATCGTCTCGGTCGCCTCGTCGAGCAGCCTGAGCCCGTTGACCAGGGTCTGGCGGAAGCGCGTTTCCTCCTGCAGCAATGTCGCCTCGAGCAAAGGCTGGGCGCGCACCAACTCGGGATAAGCCGCGCCCATTTCCGCGACCAAAGCGGGCACCAGCCGCCACATCAGCGGCTCTTTCGAACCCAGGATATGCGCGTGGCGCATGGCGCGGCGCATTATCCGGCGCAGCACATAGCCGCGACCCTCATTGGCCGGGAGCACGCCGTCGGCAACGAGGAACCCGGAGGCGCGCAGATGGTCCGCGATCACCCGGTGCGAGGCCTGATTTTCGCCAACCGCTTTGGTCCGCGTCAATTCTTCCGAGGCATGAATCAGCGCCCGAAACGTGTCGGTGTCATAATTGTCGGTGACGCCCTGGAGCACCGCCGCGACCCGCTCGAGCCCCATGCCGGTGTCGATGCTCTTGCTCGGCAATTCGCTGACGATCTCGCCCGCCGCCTGCTCATATTGCATGAACACGAGGTTCCAGATCTCGACGAAGCGATCGCCTTCCTGATCGGGACTGCCCGGCGGGCCGCCCGCGATATGGTCACCGTGGTCGTAAAAGATCTCCGAACACGGTCCGCACGGTCCGTCGTCGCCCATCGCCCAGAAATTGTCCTTGGTCGGGATGCGGATGATCCGGTTTTCGGGCAGACCGGCGATCTTCTTCCACAGGTCGAAGGCTTCGTCGTCGGTGTGATAGACGGTCGCGGTCAGACGGTCGGGGCTGAGGCCCCATTCCTTGGTCAGCAAAGTCCACGCCAGCTCGATCGCGCGATCCTTGAAATAATCGCCGAACGAGAAATTGCCGAGCATCTCGAAGAAAGTGTGGTGGCGCGCGGTGTAGCCGACATTGTCGAGGTCGTTGTGCTTGCCCCCGGCGCGGACGCATTTCTGAGACGAAGTGGCAGTGGAATAAGGCCGCGTTTCGAGGCCGGTGAAGACGTTCTTGAACGGCACCATGCCGGCGTTGACGAACATCAGGGTCGGGTCGTTGTGCGGCACGAGCGGCGCGGAGGCCACGCGCTCGTGTCCTTCTTTCGCGAAGAAATCGAGGAAGCCGCGGCGGATGTCGTTGGTCGAACTCATGCCGAGCGATGTAAATGCTGCGTTGCACTGCGGCAAGGACGGCTGGAGCCGCCCGCCGCCTTTCAGTCGCGGCAGAGAGTGCTCCGCATGCTGGCAAGTTCGGCGGGATCGGGTTCGTCGTGACCCCGCGCGAACTGATTCTGTTCCTCGCGAACTATTTCGTAGGAGCCCTCTCCGACCCGATACAGAACGAGATAGCCGCAATAAAAGTGCATGGACTTGAAGCTACCGACGAAATCGAGCGCGGCGAACACACCCGGACGGTCAGCGCCGTCAGGATTGACGTACCAGGTAACTCGAATGACCTGCCTGCTGCCGACGCCGAGCTGGGCATTGAACTGCCGCTGCTCGTCGCTGCCGAGGACAATCCCTTGAGCTGGATCGAACATCGCTGCGGCAGCCGAGAAATCACCGCTGTCTCGTTTCGCATAATATAGGTCGAAGAAGCGCCTGACGTCAGACTCATCGGCCAGCGATGGTTTCCAATCGGCGGGGACAGCCGCATGGGCGCGTGGCTGCAAACTGATGCAAGTAAACTCCTTGAAATAATTCGTTATCTCAGGCGCCTTGTCGCTTCGCCTGTCGATTCCGGCGACAGACCCGAACCTGCCCCATTTGACTGACTTTCCGGCGCAGAGCTCTCCGGCGCGGCGGTCAACTTCGGCGTCGACCGCACCCTGCTCGGCAACGGCAAATGGTTTGATCGTGGCGACGAAGCCATCGGCTCGCCGCGTGATCGTTATGTTCGGGTCGGAGGTCGCGACCGCCCCCAAAATCGCAAATTGCAAAATGCTCATGGTAAAGCCTAGCGCTCGACCCAAGGTTTCGAAAGTCCGGCGTAGCCAGCAGCTGGGCAGGAACGCGCGTCTTCACCGGGGCAAGCGGCTGCGCTAGACATGGAGCGCCTGAAGGGGGGACGATGCAGCGCTATCTGTCTGGGGTCCGGAGGGTCGTGAACCGCAAAAGCGTGCTGATCAGCGCGCTCGCGGTGCTGTCGACCTGGCTCAGCCTGAAATTTCATTTCAAGGCCAATTTTCCGCTCACCCTGATCGCCACCGCGATCGTCTTCCCGCTCGTTTTCTCGATCAACACCGCTTACAATCGGCGCGAGAAAAGCCTTGAGGAATATGGCGCGCTGAAGGCCAATGGGCGGGCGCTGGTGCTCGCCTCGCGCCACTGGGCGGGCCGCGACAGCCGCCGCGACATCGACCTGCGCGATGCCCTGCGCCAATTGTTCACCGCCTGCCGCGACATGGTCGTCGGCCCATTGAGCGAACGCGACCCGCACGAAGCGACCGTGCTCGGTGCCTTCGCTCGCCTTTCGGGGGTGATCGAGGGCCTGCGCACCGCGGGCCTGTCGGCGACCGAATGTTCGCGGCTCAACCAATATCTGGCGCGGATGATGATGGCGTTCGAGACGATCAAGCACATCCACAAATATCGCACCCCGCGCACGCTGCGCGCATTCAGCGACTTCTTCATCCTCCTGCTGCCGGTCCTCTACGGCCCTTATTTCGCTTATCTGACCGAGGATCTGAGCCGCGAACTGTTCTTCGTCATGCCGATCCTGTTCGCGCTCATTTTCGTCGGGCTCGCCAACATCCAGGACGATCTCGAAAATCCGTTCGACCTGATCGGCGAGGACGATGTCGCGATCGACCCCGACCGCTATTTGACGACGCTCGACATGATCGCGGGCACAAGCGGGGAAGAGATTGAGGACCTGGCCTCACCCGGCTAGGCGAGAACAATGGCGAAACGCTCCTCCTCCATCCCCCGCTACCGCCGCTCGCGCGCCAAGGGCTCGCCGGTCGGCCGCTTCTTCGGCTTTATCGCCAAGCTGGTGCTGGGGCTGATCCTGTTCTCGATCCTGTGGGTGCTCCTCTATCGTTTCGTGCCGCCGCCGACGACCGCGACGATGATCGGCGACATGGTCGCTGGCCGCGGTGCGGAGCGCGACTGGATGAGCATCAACCAGATCGACCGCGACATGGTTCGCGCCGCGATCGGCGCCGAGGACAGTAAATTCTGCAGCCACGACGGCTTCGACTGGGATTCGATCCAGGACGCAGCCAAGCGCAACGCCAGCGGCGGGCGCATCCGCGGCGGCTCGACGATCAGCCAGCAGACCGCCAAGACCACCTTCTTGTGGAACGGCGGCGGCTATGCCCGCAAAGGCGCCGAGGCGTGGTTCACCTTCCTGATCGAAAGCCTGTGGGGCAAGCGCCGGATCATGGAGGTCTATCTCAACAACGCCGAGACCGGGATCGGCACTTATGGTGTCAATGCCGGCTCGCAACGCTATTTCGGCCATGATTCGAGCGCGATGAGCGCCGAGGAGGCGGCGCGGATCGCCGCGGTGCTGCCGCTGCCCAAGAAGCGCGGCGCGGTCGCGCCCAAGGGCTTCACCCGCCGCTATGGCAACACCATTGCCGCGCGGGTCGGCGTAGTCGGTCGCGACGGGCTCGACGCCTGCGTCTACCAGGGCACGACCGCGCCGGTGAACAAGGCGCCGCCCAAGGTCGCGAAGCCGGGAATCGTCCCGGGCGATGAATATGAAACCGCGACCCCGCCGCCGCCGGAGCCGAGCGTCGACGAGACCGCGATCGATGCGGTGCCCGGCTACGAGGGAGTGGCGGACCCCGCTCTGGCGCCAACCGAGGGGCCGCCGCTCGAACCCGACCCGGCGCCCGGGCCGCCCGCCGAACCCGAACCGCCAACCGACCCGCAGGCCGGACAATGACTGGCCAGCCGCACGATCATGCGGGTATCCGGGTGCCGCCGCCGCTGATCTTTCTCGGCCTCGTCCTGCTTGGACCGCCGCTCGATTCGCTCCTCGGTCTTCGAGCTCTCGCCATGCCATGGGCGGCGCAGGCGGTTGCGGCGGTCGTTCTGGTCGCGGCAGGCCTCGCCATCGTCCTTGCCGGAATCCGCCGCTTCGCCCGCGCCGGGACCCGGGTCGAGCCGTGGGCGCCGTCGAGCGCGATCGTCAGCGACG
>JANNDN010000081.1:0-2853 GCA_031387795.1 Sphingomonas sp. | reverse complement strand
ATTGCTCGCAACGGCGACCTCGCGGCTCAGCCCTTGGTCCGCACCTTTGGTGTTCCGGTCGAGGAAGATCGCGAGGACTTCATCGCCGACGCCACCGACGCCGCGGCCAAGGCCTTTTCGCCGGGCCAGGCCGAAGACAAGGCGCGCGAGGCGGTGCGTCTGGCGGTGCGCCGCTGCGCCACCTTGTGGACGGGCAAGAAGCCGGTGGTGGACGTGAGCCTGCTCCGGATCGGCTGATGCGGCTGTCGTCGATCATCGCCATTTACGTGCTGTTCTTCGCCGCCAGCAGCTTCATCCTGCTGCCGTTCGGGGTGCGGACCGACGAGGAAGCGGGCACCCCGCGGGTGCCTGGCCAGGCCGACAGCGCGCCGCATCGCTTCGATTTGAAACGCCATTTGCTCAAGGGTGCGCTGCTCGCCGCGGTGCTGTTCGCGCTTTACTACGCCAACTGGACCTACGGCTGGGTCGTCCCCGACGATCTCGATTTCTATCACGCGCGCTAGCGCGGGTGCTCAGTTCTGGCGCGGATAGACCTGCGCGAGGGCGGCGTAGAGCTTGCCCATGTCCGACGACATCAGGGTCACCGCCATCATCCCGCCGTCGCGTTCGGCCAGCACTCGGCGCAGCATCGCCTCGAAATCATGGACGTAGCGGTCGACCGAGCGGCGGAATTCGGAGTCGCTCTCGTAATGCGCGCGGAGCGGGCGCGCTTCGCTCCCACCCAGCAAGCGCACCGCGCGGCGGGTGAAGACCCCGCGATTGCCCTTCATATAGTCGGTCCAGGCGCGGTCATCGACCTCGTCGGCGAGGATCTTGCCGACGTCGATCGCCGCCGAATGCATCGAATCGATCAGCAGCGCGACCCGCCGGGCAAAGCCTTCGCTGTCCTTCTCGCGCTGGTCGGTGGCGGTGTCCTCGATATGCCGTTCGAGCGCGCTCGCGGTCTGGCCGAGCGCCAGCATCCGCTCGCTGAGCCGGTCGGAGGCCGCGCGCGCCGAATCGACTGCCCTTGCTGCAATTCCTTCGACCCCGCGCAGCCGCTCCTCGATCGATTCGCGGATGACCTTCTCGAGCGCCGCAGCGACCTCGTCGGACAATTTGCCCGCGCTCGCCGGAATGACCGCCTCGATCGCCTCGCGCGCGCGTTCGGCGGCATGGGCCGACGCTTCCTTGACCTGGACCAGCGCCGCGACCAGCGCCGGGCCGGTCTCGCCGGTCAGGCTCGCCGCCTCGCGCTCGACCTGGACCATCATCGAAGCGAGTTCGGTCAGCCGCGACTGGGCGCCCGCAACGCCGTCGTCGACGCTCGCCATGAGCGCCGCCAGCCGGTCTTCCTGAGCGGAAATATTGGCTTCGCCCGAGCCCAGCCGGTCGGCGGCCTCGACCGCGGCGTCGCGGACCCATTCAACTTCGGGACGAAGGCTCGCAGCACTGGCCGCAAGGCGGTCGGCCGCGCTTTGCGTCTCGCCGAATGCCTGACCGAGATCGCCGCGGATTTCGCCGAGAAGATTGGCGATCGTCGAGCGCAAGCCTTCGGTCCGCTCGGCCAAAGCTCCGATTGCCTGATCCTGTTCGCCGGCGCCGGTCGCGAGCTGGTCGAGCTCGCCGCGCGCGCGGGTCAGCGATTCGATGAAATGGTTGGCGCGCTCGTCGCCGCTGCTCGACAGCTCGGTGAACCGCTGGTCGATCAGCGCCAGGCCGCGGTCGATTTCCTCGACCATCCTCCGCGACGCCGCTTCGCGCTCGGCAATTCGTTCGCTCATCCCTGCCAGCGCTTCGTCCGCCCGCTCGACATTGTTGGCCAGTGCCTCGGACGATTCGCCGCCGGCCTTGCCGATGCCCGCACTGGCCTGGTCGACCAGCGCCTGGACCGCAGTTGCCTGGACATCGATCCCGGTGCGGATTTCGGCGAGCGTCGCCGCGGTCCGCTCGAGGAGGGTGTCGAGAACGCCCGACAGGCCCGCTTCGGATTCGTCGATCCGCTCCTTGGCTGAGGCCCCCGCACTCTCGATTTCGCCGAGTCGCGCCGCGAGCCGCGCGGTGGAGGCGGTAATCAGCTGGTCGGCGGAGCGCGATTGTTCGATCAGCCGAGCAACCTGCTGGCCATATTGATCGGTCCGGCCCGCCGCTTCGCCGCCAATGGCGCGCATCTGCTCGACCAGGCCGAGCGCCACGCTTTCCGCGCGGGGCAGATCTTCGAGCAGGACGCCGATGTCGACCCGCGCCGCCTGTGCCGCGCGGTCGAGCGCCTCGCCGTGACCCACAAGCTGGGCGCTGCTGTCGTTGAATTCGCGGGTGATCCCGCCGAGCTTTGCGGTGGCCTGGTCGCCGAGGTCCATCAGCGACCGGCTGATCCCGTGGAGTTCACGCTGGCTCTCGTCGATCCGCTGCGAAAGCACTTCGAGCAATGCCTCGAGCGAGCGGGCCGCGGTGCGCATGTGCCCGACCGAGCGGGTGAAGCGCTCCGCTTCCTTGCGGCGGGTGCGGCCGAACATCAGCCAGACGAGGCCGAGAAGAGCGAGCGGGCCGGTTGAAATCGCGATCCATTGCGCGACCGCGGGAGAAGCCAGCGGCTGGCCCGCCAGATTGCGGCCCGCGGACCAGGCCGCGTAACCGATCCACAAAGCGGTGAGGAGGGCGAGGGCGAACCCCAGCACCCGGCGTCCGCCGGCCCCGTGTTCCTCGGCATCCTGATCGGTCCAGGCGGAGTGGTCGAACGTCTCGTCGGCGACGATCAGTTCGCTGGTCAGCTCGAGCGGCTCGGCCGGCTCGGTCGACCCCGGTGCGGCGAAGACCTTTCCGGCCCGCTGTGGATTGGTGGTCATGGCCGTTGCAGTCTATCATCTTTGCAGC
>JANNDN010000080.1:0-8309 GCA_031387795.1 Sphingomonas sp. | reverse complement strand
GGTGACTATGATGTCGGAGAGCGCCTTCACCGCCGCCGAGCAGTTGATGTAGGTCAGCGCGATATGGTCCGGGTGGGCCTCGCGGAACGCCTTGAACTGATCGGGCGGGCACGAATCCTCGAGGCTGCAGCCGGCGTCCATGTCGGGCAGCACGACGATCTTTTCGGGCGAGAGGATCTTGGCGGTCTCGGCCATGAAGCGGACCCCGCAAAACGCGATGACATCGGCGTCGGTCGCCGCGGCTTTCCGCGACAGATCGAGGCTGTCGCCGACGAAATCGGCGAGGTCCTGGATTTCGGGCTTCTGATAATAATGGGCGAGGATGACCGCGTTGCGCTCCTTTTTGAGGCGCGCGATTTCGGTGAGCAGGTCGAGGCCCTTCAAGGTGGCAGTCGGTGCGGTCATTGGCGTCCTTCGGCAGCGCGGCGCTTGCGGGCTTCCGCGATTGCCTCATCATATGGGACCGAGGCGGTGATCCGTGAACCACCGCGCGCGCCATCGGTTGGAAATGACGCGACCACGCTCGCGCCTTCGAAGCCCGCGGCCTTGAGCGGCATTGCGAAACTGCGCTCGACCGCTGTTCGCGCGGCGTCGCGGGCGAGGCGCATCGGGACCCCAGCCGAGGCCTGCTCGCGCAGATCCGCCACCGCGGCCTGGCGGTTGGCCTGGTCGAGCCCGCTTTCGGAATCAGTCAGCGCGGAGAGGATCCCGCCCTCGCCATATTCGCGCGCCGCGGTAAGATCGACGTCGGGGCCGGCGACCTCGATTTCGGGCAGTCGGACGCTCAATGTCTGGGTGCCCGCGTCCCAGCGGACGTCGCTCGGCTGAAGCTGTGCGAGATCGAGTTCGTAGCGGACGTCGCCGGGCAGGATCAGGGTGCGCTCGCTCGACAGGCCGAAGCGGCTGGTCTTGCTGCTGGTGACCGAGACATAGCGCGCGGCGAAGACGTTGAGCCGGTTCTGCGCGCGCATCGATTCGAGGCTCGAGCTGGCGATCGTCTCGGGGCTCGGAGCGCCCATGACACGATCGACCAGCCGCGAGGCGAGGAACAGCACCACGCCGAGCGCGATCAGAACGGCCATCGCGATCGCGCCCAGAATGGCGGGACGCTGGACCGATCGACCGGTTGTTACTGGCTGCTCCATTGCTCTCCAACCTGCTCAACGAGCCCGCGCCGCGCGAGGTCCACGAGGTGCGCGAGCACCGATCCGCCCGCCGCGACCACAAGCCGCGGGTCGAGCGAGGGATAAGCGCGTTCGACGATCTGGGAAATGGTCAGCGGCGCCTCGCCGACCAGCCGCAAAATCTGTTTTTCGCGCTGCATCCGGTGGCCGATCAGATGGCGGACATATTGGCCGGGATTGGTCACCGGCGGTCCGTGCGCGGGGTAATAAGTCCGCTCGCCCCGCGTCCGCAGTTTTTCGAGGCTCGCCATATAGGCCGCCATGTCACCATCGGGCGGGACCACCACAGTCGTCGACCAACCCATCACATGGTCGCCGGTGACCAGCGCGTCGCGATAGGAAAAGCACAAATGGTTGGAGGTGTGGCCCGGGGTTGCGACCGCGGTCAGCGCGTGGCCGTCGACCATGATTGTCTCGCCGTCGCCGAGCACGCGGTCGGGAGCATAATCGCCGTCGAACGAGGCATCGGCGCGCGGGCCGACGCTCTCCAGCGCGAGCGCGGCGCAACCGATGACCGGCGCCCCAACCCGCTCCGCCAGCGGTCGCGCGGCGGGGCTGTGGTCGCGGTGGGTGTGGGTGCACATGATCGCCGCCACCGGCCGCCCGCTTATCGCCGCGACGAGCGCATCAAGATGCTCGGGAAGGTCGGGCCCCGGGTCGATCACCGCGACCTCCTTCTCGCCGACGAGATAGGTCTGCGTCCCGTAATAAGTGAAGGCGGAAGGGTTGTGCGCGAGCACCCGGGCAATTCCGGGCGCGAGCGGTTCGAGGATGGCGTAAGGGGCGTCCACGACCGTGCTGTGCCACGGACGCCCGCATTAATGCAAAAGCGGTCAGCCTTTGGCGCGCAGCTCGCGGATCTTGGCGTCAATCTTGGCTTTGAGGTCGGCCTTGATGGCCGGGTCGAGGTCGCGATTGTCGCGGTCGATATTCGCCGCCGCGCTCGCCAGCGCATCGGCAAGTCCCTTGGCTCCCTGGCCCTTGTCGCCGCAGATCAGGAGCTTGATCGCATTCTTCTTTTCGGCCGACCCGCCCTCGGCGGTGATTTCCACTTTTTCGCCATCGCAGCGATTGGCGGCGTTTTCGAGTTCGCCAAGCTCGACGCTTCTGGTCACGTCATGCTCGCCATGCTCACCCTTGGTAATGATTTTGCGCTCGATGACCTCGGTTCTGGCCTGGTCGCCGGCAACCGCCGGAACCGCGATGGCGAGGCCGGCGGCGCTGAACCCGGCGGCGAGCAACACTCCGGCGAGCTTGCGACCGCGGTGATGATTGAGGGTAAGCATGGTCAGTCTTCCTTTCAGTTCGTCGAGGGAGGTCAGCGCGCACAGCGATCGCGGAACCGGGCGAACCGCGCTGCGCAGGATGGTTTCGGCATAGGATGCGGCCTCGCCCGGGTTAGACAGAGCGATCACCGAGTTGTCGCAGGCCGCCTCCATGTCGCGGCGGAACGCTCCGAGCGCGAGGTGCGCGAACGGATTGAACCACAGGGCCGCGACGACGACGAGCGCGGCGGCGCTGGCCCACAGATCGCCGCGGCGGTGATGCAATTGCTCGTGCAGCAAAGCGAGCCGTTGCTGCTCGGGCGTGAAGCGCTCGCCGAAATCGGCCGGCACCAGGATCAAGGGATGGACCAGCCCGGTCGCCAGCGGTCCTTCGACGGCGTCACTGGCAATAACGTCATAGGGAACGCCGCGCGGCGCCAACCGAATACCGCGCGCCAAAGCGCGACCGAGGAATCGGTGGTGACGAATCAGCTGGACGCCGAGATAGAGCAAGGCTCCGCCCGCCCACAGACCGATCAGCCACGGCATGACGGTCCCCTGGCTGTTCGCCGCAGGAACCTGCACGATGAGGAGTTCAGGCAAGGCCGAAGCGCCGGTCGCGCCGGGCCCGGACCTCGCCCCGCCGGTCCACGCGACGAGCGGAGGAACGACGATGCGCAGGAGCGGCGCGAGCCACAAGGCAAAGGCCGCGCGAGCGCCGAAGTGCCGCGCCACCGGGACGCGCAACACGAGCACCGCGAAAATGAGGATGCTGACCGCGATCGCGGTGGACACAAACCAGTCGATCATTGGCGAAGCTTCCGGATCAACGCCTCGAGTTCGTCGAGGTCTCGCTCATCCAGTTCGCGCTGCTCGGCGAGCTGCGCGACGAGCGGCGAAACCCGCCCTCCGAACAATGTGTCGACGAGGTTGCCGGCGTCGCGCGCGGAGATCGTGTCGCGGCCGAGCTTCGGACTGTAGAGAAAGCGCCGCCCCTGACTGACGGTGCCAACCGCGCCTTTCTCGACCAGCCTGGCGAGCAAGGTCTTGACCGTCGCCAGGCTCCAACTGCGGGTGGCCGGGATTCGCTCGGCCAGATCGGCGGCGGCGAGCGGCGATTCCTCCCACAACAGCTTGAGCACTTCGAGCTCGGACTCGCTCACGCGGATATTCTTCGATGTCATTCGACTACAGTTGTAGTCGTTAAGGTGAACGCCCGATGAATGGAGCGTGGCGGCGGCGGACTTAGGCCCGCCTCTCAAGCGCGCGCGCATAAAAGTCGTCGAACAGCGTTCCCATGATGCGCGCCCAATCGAATTTGGCCGCTTCGGCAATGGCGCGATTGGACAGCGCGGCCCGGTCCTCGGCCAGCGTGGCGAGGATGTTTTGCGCCATCGCTCCCGCATCGCCGACCGGGCCGATCCGCCCCAGTCCCGGAGTCACCCGGTCAAGCATCGCGCCCGCCGCCACTCCGACTACCCCGAGCCCCGACGCCTGCGCCTCGATCACCGAAATGCCGAAAGTCTCGTCGGCCATGCCCGAGACATAGAGGTCCGCGCTCGCCAGCCAGCGCGCCATTTCGGAGCGGTCGGTGAGGAAGCCGGGCATCACGATCCGCTCGTCGCCGAGCGCTTCGATCGCGGGCCGCAGCGGGCCGTCGCCAAGCAGCACGAGCCGCGCGCCGAGCTCGGGCGGAAGTTTGCGGAAAGCCGCGACCACCACGTCGGGCTTCTTTTCGCCATCCAGCCGGCCGACATAGATCAGCAGCGGATCGTCCGCGCCCAGCCCGAGCGAGCGGCGGAGTTCGGGATCGCGGCGGTGCGGTCCGAAGTCGGCGGTGTCGACGCCAAGCCCGATGACCTCGACCCGGTCAAGCCCCAGCGCCTTGAGCTTCGCCGCCCCACCATGCTCGCTGAGCGCGAAAATCCCGTCGAAGCGGCGGTACAGCCGCCGGCAATAACCGTAGCCTAGCCTTGCGGAGAAGCGCGCCAGCGTGCGGCCGATGAACTTCGCGAACGGGCGCTCGACATAGACAGTCGGAAAGTCGGTCATATAGGCCGCGGTCAAAGCGGTCGCCGGATGGCGGCGGCGGTATGCGAGCGCCGTCCACGGCAGATTATAGGCGTCCTGGCATTCGATCAGGTTGGGCCGAAACCGCTCAAGCGCCTGACGCACCGCGCGGTTGCGCAGCAGGAGGCGATAATTGGGGCTTCCCGGAACGTGAGGCGAGGCGATGGTGACAGTAATCGCACGCCCCTCCTCCACCACCCCGTCGCGCGCGCCGGGGATGATCAGCAAATGGCGGTGCTGGGTCTGCTCGAGGATGTAGCGACGCTTGCGCAACAGATAGGTCCGGATTCCGCCGCCCTGTTCCGACCAGCTCTGGGTCAGGTCGCAGAACAGCAAGGAGCCGCCCGTGGTTGCTCTAACCTGTCGGGATTCTTTACGCTCGGTCATGATGATCGCGCTGAGGGGTGATAGATTTCACCGGTATTCCGCTATTTTCATCAATTGGCACGGCGGTTGCAATGATAATGGCGTCCACTTGGTTCCACACCAAAAAAGGGGGACGGCGCGGCGGCTTCTCTGGTCCGCCCCGCGCCGTCCCTTTTTTCTTGCCCCCGAGAACGCGTTCAGGCGTCGGCGCCGATAAGCTGGCCGAGTTCGCCGCTTTCGAACATCTCCATCATGATGTCGGACCCGCCGACAAACTCGCCCTTGATGTAGAGCTGGGGGATGGTCGGCCATTCGCTATAGGTCTTGATCCCTTCGCGAATTTCCTGGTCCTGGAGCACGTCGACGGTCTCGTATTTGACCCCCAGGCGGTCGAGGATGGCGATGGCGCGCCCCGAAAAGCCGCATTGCGGGAATAACGGGCTGCCCTTCATGAACAGGACCACGTCGTTCGACTGGACCAGGTCCGCGATGCGGCTGTTGGCATTGCTCATTGATGATCTCCTGACGGAACCACCGTCTCCAGCTGAAGCGCGTGAAGCTCGGTCCCCATCTTTCCCTTCAAGGCGGCATAGACCGCTTGGTGCTGCCGAACCCGGCTCATCCCCGCGAAATCCGCGCTGACGACCCTGGCCGCATAATGATCTCCGTCCCCGGCGAGGTCGCGGATCTCGACCGCGGCGTCCGGAAAGGCCGCGAGGATCAGCGCCTCGATCTCAGCTGCCGCCATCGCCATCAGCGACTGCTCCCGGTCAAACGTTGCTCGCCTCGATGATCTGGCGCCGCGCCTCGATTTCCTTGTTGCGCAGCGCTTCGACGATCGCTTCCTCGCTGACTTCGATGTCGGCCGCGGTGAGGTCGCCAAGCACCTTGCGCACGACATCATTATCGCCGGCTTCCTCGAAGTCGGACCGGACCACATCCTTGGCGTAGGATTCGGTCTCCGCCTCATTGAGTCCCATCTGTCGCGCCGCCCATTCGCCGAGCAGCCGGTTGCGGCGGGCAGCGATGCGGAACTTCATTTCCTCGTCGTGCGCGAACTTGGTCTCGAAAGCGCGTTCGCGGTCGTCAAAACTACCCATGAAACCCTCTTGCTATCTTCCTTGCGGAGATAGGAGGTCAATGCGCTTGCGTCCAGCGGTCGCACCGGTCAGTGTCATGGTTCGCGGGCATTTTCGGGGAGGTGTGACCATGGTCCGATCAACCGGAATTGGACTGGCGCTCGCCTTGCTCGTGTTCGCGCCGACGGGCCTTGCGGCCCGCCCGCTCAGCCCTTCGCCCTCGGTCACCGTCGACCCGCCGCGCGATGCCCGGTATCCGGCCCGCAACCAGCAATTGCTGATCCGCTCGGGCGGCTCAGACATGAACGCGCTGCTGTTCCAGGCCCAGGGTCCGGGACCGAAGCCGACGCTGATCCTGCTCCACGGGCTGCCGGGCAATGAGCGCAACCTCGACCTCGCGCAGGCGCTCCGGCGCGTGGGGTGGAACGTCCTCACCTTTACCTATCGCGGCGCCTGGGGATCGGAGGGCAAGTTCTCGCTCGCCAATGCGCTCGAGGATGGCGCGGCGGCGCTCGCCTTCGCCCGCTCGACGGAGGGCGCCAGGCTCGGCATCGATCCGCGCCGGATTGTCATCGGCGGCCATTCGATGGGGGGCGGGATCGCCACCCTGGTCGCGGCCGAGCATCCCGATGTCGCGGGCGTGGTGCTGCTCGACGCCTGGAATTTCGGAGCCACCGCGAAGCAGCTCGCGTCGGGAGGCGACAAGGCGCGTCAGGCCTTCATCGCCGAAGCCGATGATTTCGGCCGCGCGCTCAGCGGGGCCACGCCGCAGTCCCTCGCGGACGAATTGGCGAGCAATGACGGCCGCTGGAACCTGCTCTCGACCGCCGAGCCGCTGCGCGCGACACCCGTCCTCACCATCGCCGCACTCGGCGGGGGCTTTGCGGAAAACCGGACGCTCACCGCCGCCTTCCGCAAGCACGGTAATCAGCGGGTCACCGCGCTCGAGATCGACAGCGACCACGCCTTCGCCGACCATCGGATCAAGCTGGCCCGGGCGATCGCCGACTGGATTGCGGGATTGCCCCCACGCTGATCGGGTCAGGTCCGGCGAAGCAGCCGGAAGCCGAGCAGAGTCAGCCCCGCCGAAGCGGTATCCGCGAGCCAGTCGAGCGGGTCGCCGTCGCGGTTGAGTTCGGGGATCGTCTGTAACAGCTCGATCGTGGCTCCGAACAGCGACAGGCCAGCAAGCAACGCCAGTGTGCGGGTTTTTGGGAACGCCAGACGCGCCAGCACCGCGAGCGCGGCGAAGGCAATGATATGCTGGACCTTGTCGTCGGGATCGCCGGGGATTCGCGGCGGGTGGGGCAGCAGCGCCATCACCAGAGCGTAGGCGCAGGCGGCCCAGAACAAGGCGTGCCAGCGGCCGGCGCTCAAAGCGTGACGACCAGCTTGCCCACCGCCTTGCGGTCGCGCAGCGCGGCGATCGCGTCGCCGGCGCGCTCTAGCGGATAAGTCGCGCTGACCTTCGGCCCGATCTTCCCTTCGCTCCACAACGCGAACAAGGCGTCGACGTGCGCGGCGTTGGCGGCGGGATCGCGCAGCGCGAACGCGCCCCAGAAGACGCCGCGGATGTCGCAGCTCTTCAACAAAGTGAGATTGAGCGGAATCTTCGGAATTCCGGCGGGGAAGCCGATGACCAGATAGCGCCCTTCCCAGCCGAGCGAACGCAAGGCCGGCTCGGCATAGTCGCCGCCGACCGGGTCGAATACGATGTCGAACCCGGCCGGCCCGGCCGCGCTTTTGAACGCTCCGGCAAGCGCCTTCGACGCCTCCTTGTCGATCGCGCCGCTGGGATAGATCAAAGTGGAGTCGGCGCCAGCTGCTCGCGCCGCCTCGGCCTTGGCCTCGCTCGACACCGCAGCGACGACGTGGAGCCCGAACGCCTTGCCCAGTTCGATCGCCGACAGTCCGATTCCCCCCGCAGCGCCGAGCACCAGCATTTTCTCGCCCGCTTTGGCCCGCCCGCGGTCGAGCAAAGCGTGGATCGCGGTGGCATAAGTGATGAGCAGCGACGCGGCCTCGGGATCGGGAAAGGCGCCGGGGATTCGATAGACCTGCGCGGCAGGCACCGCGACCAGTTCGGCGAGGCCGCCGTGCCCATGATAGGCGATCACGCGATCGCCCGGCGCCCAGCCTTCGACCCCTTCGCCGAGATCCTCGACCACCCCCGCCACTTCGCCTCCCGGAGCGAACGGGCGCAGCGGCTTGAACTGATATTTATCCTCGATGATCAAAACATCGGGATAATTGATCGCGCAGGCGCGCACCCGGACGAGCAGTTCGCCGGGTCCGGGAACCGGATCGGCAATGTCCTCGAGCCTGAGGGTCTCGGGGCCGCCGGG
>JANNDN010000054.1:0-7424 GCA_031387795.1 Sphingomonas sp. | reverse complement strand
ACGCTCGACGAGCAACTGGTCGGCGCGGATCTTAGCCGGCATCACCGTCCTCGTGGGCTGCTCAGGCGAGCGCTCCGGGCTCGACGCCCACGCTGTTGACCCGCAGCGCTTTCAGTACCGTCTCGACGATATGCGGGGCGTTCAATCCGGCGTCGTCATATTGCTTGTCGGGCTTGTCATGCTCCTGGAAGCGGTCGGGCAACCGCATCGTTCGCAGCTTGAGCCCGGCGTCGATCAGCCCCTCGTCGCTGGCCAGGGTGAGCACATGCGCGCCGAACCCGCCGATCGAGGCCTCCTCGATTGTCACCGCGACCTCGTGCGTGGCGAGCAGCTTGCGGATTAAGTCGCGGTCGAGCGGCTTGGCGAAGCGCAAATCCGCGACCGTCGTCGACAGCCCCCGCGCCTCGAGCTCGTCGGCGGCCTTCAGAGCCTCGGCCAGCCGCGTTCCAAGCGACAGGATCGCCACCGTCTTGCCCTGGCGCACAATGCGGCCCTTGCCGATCTCGAGCGCCGTCGGGACTTCGGGCAGCGCAAGCCCGAGCCCTTCGCCGCGCGGGTAACGCACCGCGATCGGGCCGCTGTCATGCTCCTGCATGGTCTTGACCATGTGGACGAGTTCGACCTCGTCGGCCGCGGCCATGACCACGAAATTGGGCAGCGTGCAAAGGTAGGCGAGGTCGAAGCTACCGGCATGGGTGGCGCCGTCGGCACCGACCAGCCCGGCGCGGTCCATGGCGAAGCGCACCGGCAGGTTCTGGATCGCGACGTCGTGGACGACCTGGTCGTAAGCGCGCTGGAGGAAGGTCGAGTAAATCGCGACGAACGGGCGCATGCCCTGAGCCGCGAGGCCGGCGGCGAAGGTCACGCCATGCTGCTCGGCGATGCCGACGTCGAACGCGCGGGTCGGATGCGCCTTGGCGAATTTATCGACCCCGGTGCCCGACGGCATCGCGGCGGTGATGGCGACAATTTTCGGGTCGGTTTCGGCGAGCTGGGCGAGGGTTTCGCCGAAGACGTTCTGATAGGATGGCGGTCCCCCGCCCGGGCCCTTGTCCTGCTTGCCCGAGACGACATCGAACTTGACCACGCCATGATATTTGTCGGCGCTGTCCTCGGCCGGGCCATAGCCCTTGCCCTTTTGCGTGACGACATGGACCAGCATCGGCCCGATATCGGCGTCGCGGACGTTTTCCAGCACCTCGACCAGCGCATTGACGTCGTGCCCGTCGACCGGCCCGACATAATAAAAGCCGAGTTCCTCGAACAAGGTGCCGCCGGTGACGAGGCCGCGGGTATATTCCTCGGCCTTGCGGGCGAAGTCCTTGACGCTGTCGGGCATCATCCGCGCGATCTTCTGGGCGACCGCGCGCGGTGCCAGATATTTCTGCGAGCTGACCAGCCGCGCCAGGCTGTTGCGCAAGCTCCCCACCGGCGGCGCGATCGACATGTCATTGTCGTTGAGGATGACCACCAGGCGGTTGCCGGCGCATTCGGCGTTGTTCATCGCCTCATAGGCCATGCCCGCGCTCATCGCGCCGTCGCCGATCACCGCGATCGCCCGGCCCGGCCGGTTCGACAGCTTGTTGGCCATGGCGAAGCCCAAGGCCGCCGAGATCGAGGTCGAGCTGTGCGCCGCCCCGAACGGGTCATATTCGCTTTCGCTGCGCCTGGTGAAACCGCTGAGGCCCGCACCCTGGCGAATCGTGCGGATGCGCTCGCGCCGCCCGGTGACGATCTTGTGGGGATAAGCCTGGTGCCCGACGTCCCACACCAGCCGGTCGTCGGGGGTGTTGAAGACATAATGGACCGCGACGGTCAGCTCGACCACGCCAAGCCCCGCGCCAAGGTGCCCGCCGGTCACCGAGACCGCCGAGATCATTTCCGCGCGAAGTTCCTCGGCGAGCTGCGGCAGCTGCTCTTTTACGAGCGAGCGGATGTCGGCCGGAAGGGCGACGGTGTCGAGGAGTGGGGTGTGCGGCCGTTCGGACATTCGAAGCGTCTTAGCCGCGCCGCGCGGTGTCCGCCAGACTAGGCTTTGGACTCATTCCCCGCAGTCGCCGCAGGTGCCGCGCACTTCGATCACCGGTCGCGGGGCGGAAAAGCCCGCGCTCTTGGCCGCGTCGCGCACTCCGCCCGACAGCGCATCATCGTCGATGTGCACCGCCTGTCCGCAGCTGTCGCAGATCAGGAAGATGCAATCGTGCAGGCAATCGGGATGGGCATTGGCGACATAGGCATTGGCGCTCTCGACCCGGCGCGCGAGATTGGCGCCGACGAACAGATCGAGGATTCGATAGACGCTGTTGGCCGCGACCCGGCGGTCAAGCGAGCGCGAGACCGCTTCGGCAATGTCATAAGCGGACGCGGGCTTGTCGAACCCGGCGAGCGTATCGAACACCGCGGCGCGCATGTCGGTCCATTGCTCGCCCTCGCCGGTCAGCCGCTCGCGCGCGGCATCGCGCAGCGATTCGCCTTCATGGTCCTGATGCTGGTGGGCGTGACTTACGCTCATGACTGGCTCCCGCGCTCCGCGATACGCCCCGCCGGATGACGGGGCAAGCAAGGCTATTCGGCGGCGATTCCGTTGAGCCGATGGCCGAGTGCGACGATCAGCACGCCGACCACCGAATAGATCGCCTCGGTGCCGTCATGCGGCAGGCTCAGCGCGCCCGCCATCACGCCGAGGCCAAGCCCGCCGACCGCGCTCGGCAGCATGAACCCATGGTCGAGAACGCCGCGCCCTAGCGACACCGCTCCGAGGACCATCGCCAGCCCCAACCCGACCTCGTGAATGACCGGCGACCCGAGCATCCCGCCCGCCGCCGACAGCAAGGCGAGAATGACCGCGCTGGCGAGGCAATGGACCAGGCACAGGCCGGACAGGCCAACGGCCAGCCGGTCGAGTCGGGAGGTGCTGAGAACCGCATTCATCGTGCCGCCGATATAGACCCGGGGGCGCGAGGATACAACATCACATCATCGAAAATGTGAGTTGCCGGTCTGGCGGGTCCCGCGCATAGGCGCCGCCATGTTCGCGCGCCCCGCTTTGCCCGTCCCGCGCCCGCTGGCGATCGCCCGCTGGCTCATGGTCGTGGCGGCGCTGGTGTTCGCGATGGTCGTGGTCGGCGGGATCACCCGGCTGACCGAAAGCGGGCTCAGCATCACCCGCTGGGATTTGGTCCGCGGCACCCTGCCTCCGCTGAGCGACGCGGCCTGGAACCGCGCCTTCGAGCTTTACCAGGCGACCCCCGAATACCGCGAGATCAATGGCCCCGCGGGCATGGGCCTCGCGCAGTTCAAGGTCATTTTTTTCTGGGAGTGGGCGCATCGCCTGCTCGGGCGGCTGGTCGGCCTCGCCTTTGCCCTCCCGCTCGCCTGGTTCGCGTGGCGCCGCGCGATCCCTAAGGGTTATGGCTGGCGCCTCGCCGCTTTGCTCCTGCTCGGGGCGAGCCAGGGCGCGCTCGGCTGGTATATGGTCCAGTCGGGCCTCGCCGACCGCACCGACGTTAGCCATTTTCGGCTCTCGGCGCATCTTCTCACCGCACTGTTCATTCTCGCCGGGCTGGTCTGGACCGCGCTCGACCTCGGACAGCTTGCCCGAAGCGGCGAGAACCGGCCGGCGCGGCTCACCGGAACGACGATCGCGGTGGCGCTGATCCTGTTCGCCCAGTTGTTGCTCGGCGCCTGGGTCGCGGGGCTCAACGCCGGCTTCGTCGCGCGCGACTGGCCGTTGATGCAGGGCCGCTTGTGGCCCGCGGGGATCGACTGGAGCCGGGGCGGCGCCTTCGCCTTCACCCACGACCCGATATTGCTCCATTTCCTTCATCGCTGGTGGGCGTGGGTTGCGGTCGCCGCCTTGGTCTTGCTCGCTCGCCGCGTCCGCTTGTTCGAGCGCCGTGCCTCGATCGCCATCCACAGCGCGTTCGGAACGCAAATCCTGCTCGGCATCGCGACGGTGATGAGCGGCATGGCGCTGTGGCTCGCGGCGCTCCATCAGGCGGTCGGCGCGCTGCTCGTCGTGGCGACGGCGTGGGGCGCGCATGTGCTCGGGCGCCGCAAACCGCCTCGTTCGGACTGACCGGGGTATGATTTTACCCCGGTGACAAATGCCGGATTCGCTTGACTTTTGGGCCCTTCCCCGCAAATAGCGCGGCCACGGCGGTGCCAGTACGGCGCCGCTTTTCGTTTTAGCAAAGAGGTCCCAGCCCATGAAGGCGCTGATGAAGACGACCAAGTCGGTTCGGCCGCAGGACGTCGTAAAGAAATGGCATCTGATCGATGCCGAAGGACTGGTCGTTGGCCGCCTGTCGACGATCGTCGCCAATATCCTGCGCGGCAAGCACAAGCCGATTTTCACCCCGCACGTCGATTGCGGCGATCATGTCGTGATCGTCAACGCCGACAAGGTGCGCTTCACCGGCAAGAAGCTGGCGCAGAAGATCTATTACAAGCACACCGGCTATCCGGGTGGCCTCAAGGAAGTGACCGCGGGCAAGGTCCTCGAGGGCCGTTTCCCCGAGCGCATCCTGGAAAAGGCGATCGAGCGCATGATCCCGCGCGGCCCGCTTGGCCGGGCGCAGATGCGCGCTCTGCACATCTATAACGGGACCGATCATCCGCATGGCGGACAAAGCCCCGCGACGCTCGACGTCGGAAGCATGAACCGCAAAAACAAGGTGGGCGCATAAGATGGCCGAGAAGAAGACCCCCACGGACAAGAAAGCTCCCGCCAAGTCGCTGGCCGATCTGGGCGCTCTGACCAGCGCCAAGCCCGAGGCTCCGGAGCCGGCCGCCGTCGCAACCGGTGCCGATGCCGCCGCCCCAAGCGGTGAATCGGAAGCCGCCGCCGAGGCCCCGGCCCCGGTCAATCTCCAGCCCGAAACCCCGCTTCGCGAGCAGCAGCTTGACAAGCAGGGCCGCGCTTATGCCACCGGCCGCCGCAAGGATGCGGTCGCCCGCGTCTGGCTCAAGCCCGGCAGCGGCAAGATCGTCGTCAACGGCCGCGAGCAGGAAACCTATTTCGCGCGTCCAACGCTGCGCCTGGTCATCAACCAGCCGTTCGACATCGCCGACCGCCGCGGTCAGTATGATGTCGTCGCGACGGTCACCGGCGGCGGGCTTTCGGGCCAGGCCGGAGCGGTCAAACACGGCATTTCGCAGGCGCTGACCCGCTTCGAGCCGACGCTTCGCGCGGTGGTCAAATCGGCCGGCTTCCTGACCCGCGACAGCCGCGCGGTCGAGCGCAAGAAGTACGGCCGGGCGAAGGCGCGCAAGTCGTTCCAATTTTCGAAGCGCTAATCGGCCACTTCGTCATCGCGAGGCGCGCAGCGCCGCGCCGATCCAGCTGGATTGCTTCGCTCCGCTCGCAATGACGACTTTTGTAAAGGGCGGTCCGGACTTCCGGGCCGCCCTTTTCGCATCTAGGCTCGTGCCATGCCCCGCGCCTTCACCCGTGCCGTCAGCCCGCGGCTCGCCGACTGCCAGCTGACCCACCTGGAGCGCGTCCCGATCGACGCCGCCAACGCAGCTTTGCAGCACTCGGCTTACGAAGCGGCGCTACGTACTTCGGGGTTCGAGATCGTCCGCCTGCCCGAACTGGCCGATGATCCCGACGCGGTGTTTGTCGAGGACACCGCCATCCTCCTCGGCGAGCATGCGGTGATCACGCGCCCGGGCGCCGAGTCGCGTCGCGACGAGACCGCCTCGACCTCGTTCGGGCTGAAGCCCTTTTTCACCCTCCATCCGGTCGAGCACGGCCACCTCGATGGCGGCGACGTGCTGCGGGTCGGGGAGACGCTCTACGTCGGGCGCTCGACGCGCACCGACCGCGCCGGCATCGCCGCGCTTGCCGTAATCGCTCGCGGCCTGGGCTTGCGGGTGGTCGAAGCGGCGCTCCGCGACTGCCTGCATCTCAAGTCGGGAGCGAGCTTCGCTGGTCCGGACTCGGCCGGCAATCCGGTCCTGCTCTACGCCGAACGATCGGTCGATCCCGCCCAGTTCGACGGTGTCGATGCGCTGGCGACGGACCCCGACGAGCCCGACGCCGCCAATTGCGTCCGTGCTGGCCATCACCTGATCCTGGCGGCCGGAAGTCCGCGCACCGCCACCCTGCTCCGCCAGCGGGGGTTTGACTTGGTCGAGGTCGATGTGTCCGAATTGCAAAAAGCCGAAGCCGGCGTGACGTGCATGAGCCTGATCGACGAGCGGGACTGACGGCCCCTCAGTCCATCGCCGGCGCTGGCCGGACCGCCTGCCCGCCCCCGCTTTTCTTCATCAGCGCCAGCAGCGGCAGCACCGCGAAGGTCACGATCATCATCAGTTTGAAATCGTCGAGATAGGCGATGAACAGCGCTTGCCGGTTGATCTCGCCATTGATGACCGCGAGCGCCAGCGGGCCTGCCAGCGGCGCCGCGGTCAGCAATATGGTCGGATCGGCGGTCGGGATCGTCTGCTGGGTAATGTTGGCGGCAAGGTCGGCATGGCTGACCTGGGTCATCCGCACCAGCTGCGCGCTGACGATCGAAATCCCGACCGACCCGCCGATGTTGCGCGACAGGTTGAGCAGCGATGCGGCGGTAGTGCGCAGGCGCGGCACCAGCGTCTCGAACGCCAGGCTCTGCAGGGGCACGAAAATGAGGCCGAGGCCCAGGCCCTGGACCAGTCCGCTGAGGATCACCGGCCGCGCCGGCTGATCGATCGCGAAGCCCGTCATCATGTGCAGCGAATAGCCCATCAGGACGACCCCCAGCCCGACCAGCAGACGCGCGTCGACCCGTCCCGCCAGCCGTCCCGCAAGCAACATCGAGACCAGGGTTCCCACCCCGCGCGGGGCGGTGAGATAGCCCGATTGAAGCACCGAATAGCCGTACATCGCCTGCAATAGCGGCGGCAGCAGCGCGAGCCCGGCGAGGAGCAGCACGCCGGTCACCGCCATGAATACCAGCCCGGTGGCGAAATTGCGGTCGGCGAACAGGCGTCGTTCGAACAACGGCTCCTTCGCGGTCAGGATGTGGACCACGAACATCCACGCCGCGGCCACGGCCACCGCCGCCTCGACGATGATTTCCCAGCTGTCGAACCAATCCTCCTGCTGACCGCGGTCGAGAAACAACTGCAATCCGCCGAGCGCGACCGCGAGCAGGATGAAGCCAAAGGCGTCGAACTTGCGCCGATAGCGCTGCGCCCACGGCATGAACCGGAGCAGCAGGAACGTGCACAAAACACCAATCGGGAGGTTGACCAGGAACACCCAGCGCCAATTGTAATTGTCGGTCAGCCAGCCGCCGAGGACGGGACCGAGGATCGGTCCGATCATGATCCCGCCGCCGAACAGCGCCATCGCCTGGCTGTGTTTCTCGCGCGGGTTGATGTCGAACAACGTCGCCTGGGCAAGCGGCACGATGAAGGCTCCGCTGACCCCCTGG